>CAZKMN010000097.1:0-7088 GCA_964553905.1 uncultured Oscillibacter sp. | reverse complement strand
ACAGGGCGTAAAAGCAAGAAAAATGTTCCAAATTATTGAAGAAACACCCATTGATCCGAAAAGAAAACGTTTTCAAGCGCCTGCATGGAGGAGCGCTTTCCTCCGCTTTGCACGGCGGCGGGGAAAATCACCCGATGAGTGCCGAATCAGCCGTGGAGCTTTGCCGAAAAACCGGGGGGGCGCTTGAGGGCAAACGAGCGCACAACGCAATGCGACCGTCCACCGGAAAATCGGCAGACGGTCACATTTTTGCCTGTAAAAGCGGCGCGGGGCTCAGGCTCGTTTCCGGGCCGTGGAGGAGCGCAGCCCCAGCGCGATGCGGTACTTGGCCACGGTGCGCCGGGCCAACTGGACGCCCTGCGCGGCCAGCAGCTCACACAAGCGCTGATCGCTGAGCGGGTGGCGGGGGTCCTCCTGACGGACCAGCTCCAAAAGCTTGCGCTTGACCGCCTGCTGGGAGGGGCCCTGCTCTCCCACGGCCCGATTGAAAAAGTACCGCAGCGGATAGGTCCCCTGCCGACATTGGAGGTATTTTCCACGGGTGGCGCGGGAGACGGTGGAGGGATGGACGGAGAGCGCCTCCGCCAACGAGGAGAGATTCATGGGGGCCAGCTCTGGCGTCTCCCCCGCAAAAAATGCCCGCTGGGCCTGCAAAATGGCCTTTGCACACTGTTGCAGGGTGCTGCCCCGGCGCTCCAGACTGTTGAGCAACCACTTGGCCTGCTGCATTTTTTCTCGAAGATAATCCTGTGTCTCTTTTTCGCCGGACTGCTTTAAAAGGCGGGCGTAGTAATCGCTGATGGAGACACGGGGCAGGTAGTATTCGTTCAAAAGCGCCTGAAGCTGCCCGTCCAGCTCCACGATAAAAATGTCCGGGCGGACGTACACGGTGGGCTCCGCCGGCTGAAAGGACTGACCGGGGCGAGGGTTCAGGACGGAAATTACCCGCTCTGCGGACTGGATCTCCTCCGCGCTGAGGCCAAGCTCCCGGGAGATTGGCCCGTAATGCTTGCGGCTGAGCTCCGGCAAGAACCGCTCCACAATTTGCACAATCCCATCGGACACAGATGCCTGCCGCCGCAGTTGCAGCAAAAGGCACTCGGAGAGATCCCGGGCTCCCACGCCGGCGGGGTCCAGATGCTGGATCGTCTCCAGCGCCTGACCGATCAGGGCCTGTGGAATTTTCAAATCCAGAAGCCCGTCCAGATCCTCCTGCGCCAAAAAGCCGTCCTCGTCCATCAGCTCCGCCATGTAGCGGCTGAGCGCCAGCAGCGGCTTTGGCAGCCGCTTGCGCTCCAACTGGTCGCACAAAAACGCCGCGAGACTCTCCGTCTCCCGGTCCACGGCGCCCCGCTCCGGCAGCTCGCCCTCCTGATGGGAAAAGGTGCTGCCCTGCACGCCGCCGTCGATCCAGCTTGCCTTTTGCCGCAGCTCTTCATAGGCGCTGTGGAGGGACGAGACGTCCTCCTGCTCTACCAGAGGATTTTCCTCGCTGACCTTATTTAAATAGTCCAAAAGCTCCTGAGAGTTCATCTGCAAGACTTCCATGGACTGCAAAAGCTGGGGCGTCAGCTTGAGATCCTGCCGCAGTTCTGTTTTTAAGGAGACAAGACCCATGGGCGCGATTCCTCCTTCCTCGTAAGCCGGATGGCGCTTCAGTGCTCCCGACGGACGTATTTGCTGATTTTTCGGGCGGCGGTTGCCTGAGAAATGCCAAGCTCTTTTGCCACCGCCACGGTGGTGGACAGCCGCTCGTAGGCGCTGCGGATGATCTGGCCCTCGTAGGCGTCCATGCACTCGGCCAGCGTGCCTGCGGGCACCGCCGCGTCCGGCACGCGCGACGCCTCACCGGTGTATTCCACGGGCAGCGCACTCAAATCGATGATGGGGTCCTGCACGGTAATCACCAGACGCTCGATCAGGTTTTCCAGTTGGCGCACATTGCCGGGAAAGTCGTATTGCTCCAAAAAAGACAGAAAACGGGGACTAAAGGTCAGCGTTTTTCCGTATTCCCGACAAAAACGAGCCAAAAACTGATGCGCCAGCGGAAAAATATCCTCCTTGCGAAGCCGCAGGGGCGGAATGTGGATGCGGATGACGTTCAAGCGGTAAAAGAGGTCGGAGCGAAACAGGCCCCGCTGGACATCTTCCTCCAGATTGCGATTTGTGGCGACAATGAGCCGGAAATCCAGCTCGATCTTCCGGGTGCCGGAGAGACGCTCAATCGTTTTTTCCTGAATGAGCTGGAGCAGCTTGGACTGGATGTGGGGCGGCAGCTCGCCGATCTCGTCCAAAAAGAGCGTGCCGTGGTTGGCAAGCTCAATCTTTCCGATTTTTCCGCTGGAGGACGCGCCGGTAAACGCGCCCTTTTCATAGCCGAAGAGTTCGGACTCGATCAGATTTTCGTGGAGCACCGCGCAGTTGACCTCGATAAACGGGCCGTCTGCCCGGTTGCTCATTTTGTGGATGGTCTTGGCGATCACGCTTTTTCCAACGCCGGTCTCCCCGGTGATGAGGATGTTGGCCTTGGTGTTGGCCGTGTTTTGCATCAGCGTCCAAAGCCGTTGCATGGAGTTGCTTTTAAAAACCAGACTGGTGGAGGTGGCTCGGGTCCGCAGCTCCGCGATCTCCTCGGAATAGTGCTGGATGGAGTCCTGCAAGCTGCGGTAATTGCGCTGGATCGCGTTGATTTGCTCCATGGAGACCGTGTTGAAGCACACGGCGTATTTCAGCTCCCCGTTGTCGTCAAAAAGCGGAATGCCCACCGTCATCACGTTCTTGTGGGAGTGGTTGATGGTTTGGGTGGCGGTGATCTTCTGCTTTTGGCGGATGACCTCCGCTGTGACGCAGGGGATAAACGTCCCGTCGGCCTCCAGATCGAAGGCGGAGCGCCCCACGATGGAATCGTGGGAAAACCCGAAGTTTTTCTCATACGTCTCGCTGACGCGCAGGATCACGCCGTTGGCGTCGGAGAGCATCATGTCGTCCGCCAACACCAGATTGTTCTCCGGGTTCAAAATTTCAAAAAGACCTTTTAAATTGATGTCTTCGTCAAAAATCGTTGAAAAATTTGTGGATTGCGGCAAAGCCGTCACCTGCTTTCTAAAAGGATCTGCGTACCAAACTATTCAAAAATGAGTATACCATATTCATAAATGAATAGGAAGAAAAACGCCTGATTTTTTTTCGTCGAATTTAACAGAAATTTACCGGTCGTTTTGAGGCTCTCCACAAAGTTCGGTGTGGAATCCACCGCAAACAGAGACTTTGCGCTCTATTCAAAAATGAATAATCCTTGTGAGACAGGGGATAGCTCTTGTGAAAACTGCAAAATGAAGAAGGTCCAAGCTGGCAAAATTGCACAGAAAGCGGCGGAGAGAGTGGGAAAACAGCACTGAAAAACATGGCACGAAACTTGCTATATATTTAGGCAGCATAAAGTTTGGATGCGTCTTGTGCCCCACACAGGGGAACGGGACAACAAAATATGAGGAGGATCTTAATTATGTATCAGACCATTCGTTACGAGAAAAGCGGCAACATTGGCATTGCCACGATCAATCGTCCCGAAGCGCTGAACGCTTTGAACTCCACTGTGATCTCCGAGCTGGAGCAGCTCGTCAGCGAGATCGAAAAGGACCATGAGCTCGCTGCGCTCATTCTCACTGGCGAAGGCCGTTCCTTTGTGGCTGGCGCCGATATCGGCGAGCAGTGCCCGCTGGACCTCGCCGGCGGTCGTGCCTGGGGTCAGAGAGGCTCCGCTCTGTTCCGCCGCATTGAAAAGCTGGAAATCCCCACCATCGCCGCGGTAAACGGCTTTGCTCTGGGCGGCGGCTGCGAGATCGCCATGAGCTGCGACATCATCCTTGCCTCCGAAAAGGCCAAGTTCGGTCAGCCCGAGGTGGGCCTTGGCATCACCCCCGGCTTCTCCGGCACCCAGCGTCTGCCCCGCCGCGTCGGCGCAGCCAAGGCCAAGGAGCTCATTTTCTCCGGCAAGATGATTAAGGCTGACGAGGCCAAGGAAATCGGTCTTGTCAACGCCGTCTACGCTCCCGAGGAGCTGATGAACGGCGCCATGGAGATGGCCAAGTCCTTCGCCAAGAACGCTCCCATTGCCGTGAAGTATTCCAAGGCCTGCATCGACCGCGGCATGCAGATGGACATTGACGACGGCATCGCGCTGGAAAACGAGCTTTTCGCCATGTGCTTTGCCACTGCCGACCAGAAAGAGGGCATGACGGCATTTTTGGAGAAGCGCCCCGCAACGTTCCAGAACAAGTAAGCGAAAGGGGAAGCAAATCATGAAAAGAGTACGCGTGATTTCCGCGGAGGAAGCGGCTGCGCTGGTACGGGACGGCGATACCGTCGCCACCGGCGGCTTTGTCAGCTGCGCCTGCCCGGAAGCGCTGAGCAAGGCGCTGGAGAAGCGCTTTTTGGAAACCGGACATCCCAAGGACCTGACGCTGTTTTTCGCAGCCGGTCAGGGCCACCGGGACGGCACGGGCGGCGACCATTACGGCCATGAGGGCATGGTCAAGCGCGTGGTGGGCGGTCACTGGGACCGGGCCCCCAAGCTGGGCGATCTGGCCCTTGCCAATAAGATCGAGGCCTATAACCTGCCTCAGGGCGTCATCTCCCATATGTATCGGGATATCGCCGCCCACAACCTTGGCACCTTCACCACCGTGGGCCTTTACACCTTTGCCGATCCCCGCAACGGCGGCGGCAAGCTGAACGAGTGCACCAAGGAAGATCTGGTGAAAGTCGTCAACGTGGAGGGCGAGGAGCTGCTGCTCTATAAGTCCTTCCCCATCGACGTGGTGTTTGTCCGCGCCAGCTATGCCGATGAATACGGCAACTGCACCGTCCACCGGGAGATCGGCCCCATCGACGTCACCGCCATGGCGCAGGCCTGCAAAAATAGCGGCGGCAAGGTCATTGTTCAGGTGGAAAAAATCGTGCAGGGCGGCACACTGGACCCCAAGCTGGTAGCAATTCCCGGTATCTATGTGGACTCGATTGTGGTAGGCTCAATTGAGGACAATATGCAGTGCCTCGGGATGCCCTATGACGGCGCACTCACCGGCGAGTTCCGCATTCCCGTGGACGCGATTCCCGCCATTCCTCTGGACGCCAAAAAGATCATCGCCCGCCGGGCCGCCATGGAGCTGCCTCAGGACGCGATCGTAAACCTCGGCACCGGCGCACCGGAAAAAATTGCCAACGTGGCGGCTGAGGAGGGTATCTCCGACAAGCTGACGCTGACGGTTGAGGCCGGCTCTATCGCAGGCGTGCCCTACGGCGGCACCCAGTTTGGCGCGGCGGCCAACTCCATGGCCATCCTGCCCCACAATGTCCAGTTCGACTTCTATCAGGGCGGCGGTCTGGATATCGCCTTTTTGGGCCTTGCCGAGACGGCACCCAACGGCGATCTGAACGTCTCCAAGTTTGGCACCCGCCTGGCCGGCGCCGGCGGCTTCATTGATATCACGCAAAACGCCAAAAAGGTCTGCTACTGCGGCACCTTTACCGCCAAGGGTCTCCAGACCGCCTGCGAGGACGGCAAGCTGGTCATCACGCAGGAGGGCGGCAAGAAGAAGTTTGTCAAGCAGGTGGAGCACATCACCTTCTCCGGCAAGTACGCCGTGAAGGTCAAGCAGCCGGTGCTGTACATCACGGAGCGCGCCGTGTTTGAGCTGCGGCCCGAGGGCGTGACGCTGATCGAGATTGCCCCCGGCATTGATTTGCAGACCCAGATTCTGGACCAGATGGAATTCATGCCCCAGATCTCTGAGGATCTGAAGCTCATGGATGAGCGCATCTTCAAAGATGAGCTGATGGGTCTGGTCAACGACTGATCGAGATACCCCCATTTATTTTGAAGGAGGAATCCCTATATGGCACTGATGACCGCACAGGAGTATATTGACTCCCTGCGTAAGCTGAACACCCGGGTGTACATGTTCGGCGAAAAAATTGAAAATTGGGTGGACCATCCCATGATCCGCCCCTCCATCAACTGCGTGGCCATGACCTACGCCTGCGCGCAGGATCCCCAGTACGCAGATTTGATGACGGTGAAATCCAGCCTGACGGGCCACACCATCAACCGCTTCACCCACTTGCACCAGTCCACCGAGGACCTCATCAACAAGGTGAAGATGCAGCGTCTGCTGGGCCAGAAGACCGCTTCCTGCTTCCAGCGCTGCGTGGGCATGGACAGCTTCAACGCCGTGTTCTCCACCACCTATGAAACCGACGAGAAGTACGGTACCCATTACCATGAGAACTTCAAGAAGTTCCTCACCATGGTGCAGGATAACGACCTCACCGTGGACGGCGCCATGACCGACCCCAAGGGCGACCGGTCCAAGGCGCCCCACGAGCAGGCGGACCCGGATATGTATCTGCATGTGGTGGAGCGTCGGGCAGACGGCATTGTCGTCTCCGGCGCCAAGTGCCACCAGACCGGCTCCATCAACTCCCACTGGCACATCTTCATGCCCACCATCTCCATGACCGAGGCGGACAAGGACTGGGCTGTCAGCTTTGCCTGCCCCACCGACGCTGAGGGCATGTACATGATCTACGGTCGTCAGTCCTGCGACACCCGCAAGCTGGAGGAGGATTCTTCCATCGACGTGGGCAACGCCAAGTTTGGCGGTCAGGAAGCACTGGTGGTTTTGGACCATGTGTTCATCCCCAACGAGTACATCTTCTTAAACGGCGAATACGAGTTCGCCGGCATGATGGTGGAGCGCTTTGCCGGCTACCATCGCCAGAGCTACGGCGGCTGCAAGGTCGGCGTGGGCGACGTGGTCATCGGCGCAACGGCTCTCGCCGCCGAGTATAACGGCGTGGAAAAAGCCAGCGCCGTCAAGGATAAGCTCATTGAGATGACTCACCTGAACGAGACGCTCTATTGCTGCGGCATCGCCTGCTCCTCTCAGGGCTTCAAGACCAAGGCGGGCAACTACCAGATCGATCTGCTGCTGGCAAACGTCTGTAAGCAGAACGTCACCCGCTTCCCCTATGAGATCGTGCGTCTGGCCGAGGACGTGGCTGGCGGACTGATGGTCACCATGCCC
>CAZKMN010000096.1:0-7152 GCA_964553905.1 uncultured Oscillibacter sp. | reverse complement strand
AGGGGTAACGTCCCATCTCCTCTTCGATCTCTTTTTTTGCCGTCTCAATAGCCGTTTCATAGGTAGAGAGATTTTGATAATATTCCTCCAGCGTGTCAAGCTGGGGCTGCAATTCCGTGATTTGCGCCGCCACCGCATCCTGCTTTGCAATGTAACGGTTATAAACCAGCAAGTAGCTGAGCAAAAACACCAGGATTCCCAGCAGAATCAGCAGCAGCTTCGCGTCTTTTTTTGACACTCTCATATCCTCAGCCCTCCGTTTCTGTCGGTGCTTCCGCAGGGGTTTCCTCTGGCAAGTCCTCCGGCGTCTCCGCCGTGGGCGTCTCCTGCTCCGGAAGTTCGGTTTCCTCAACCACCGGCACCGGATACAGGCAGCTCACAGAAAAGCTGGCCCGCTTCACACCGGCCTCGCTGACTTCCTCCGCCACATCGCTGACCTGAATCACATCGATGCTGTCAAAGGAGCGGAGCTGATTGATTGTAACTGCGGATTCCGTGAAGGAGGGCACCGTCACATCCAGCAAAACGCCCTCTTCATTGCAGGAGGCAGTCAGCAGCAGGATGCTGCTGGGCATTTTTTGCTCCAGCTCCACGAAAAAGGCCTCTAGCTCCGCGTTATGTCCGCGGGCTGCATCCCGCACCACCTGAAGGCCCTCCTGATTTTGGGTATAGGTCACATAGGTGTTATAGACCTGCTCCACGTAGGAGAGCTCTTCCATCCGCGCTTGCATGGCCTGCAATTTTTTCTGCTGGCTCAGATAGCCAAAAACCGAGGTGGCGCACAGCACCAGCGACGCCAAAATGCACACTCCGCAAATGATGATGCCACCGGTAATATCGTCGCTTTGTGCCGATTTTCCCTGCTTGCTTTTGCGTTTTTTGCGGTTTTTATAGGCCTCAGGCAGCAGATCTGCCGGCGCAATGGAGCTGCCGATGCAGGAGATATAGCACGCAGCGCTCTCCGCCGCATTTGCCAGTTGCTCCACGCCGGGAATCTCCTCCAGATACACCGTCTCCACGCCGCTGCCCGACGCAATGAGCGCGCACAGGTGGGGCAGATGGGCACAGGGGCCCATCAAAACAATCTGGCCCACGTTCTCTCCCTGCGTAGACGTGAAGTAATCGCAGCTGCGAACGATGGAGCCCACCAGCCGATCCAGCGTCTCCGCCACATCGATCTGGTCGATCTGCACGGCATTAGGGCCGGTCAATTCCTCCAACGCAGGCAGGAAGTCCTCCGCCGGGCGATTTTGCGCGGCGAGGTAGCTGTTAATCAAATCGCTGCCGCCAAAGATAAAGGTGCGTTGCAGCAGGAGGTTTCCGTCCTTTAAAAATGTGGTATAGGTGGAACTGCTGCCCACATTGACATACATCGTAACGCCCTCGCGCTTGATGCCGCGAAGGGCCTGATACTGGCTGTTGGCGGAATAATCCACGCTCCGGATTTTCAACCCGCAGTGGTCCGCCAGCGTGATATATGCCTCCAGCAGCGCCGTGGGCGCGGCCATAACCAGCACCCGCAATCCCGGCTCGGCCCCTTTGCGCCGCTCCAGCAGCGTATAGGTGATCTGGTAATTACTCATATCCACCGGGAAATAATCCGAGGCGTTTGTCTCCACCAGCGCCTGAATGCGATTGTCCTTGACCGGAGGAAGCAAAACCTCTCTCGTGGCCACCCGTCCGGAGGACAGGGAGAACACTGCCTCCGTCGTGGCGGAGACGCCGTGGCTTTCCATCTGTTCCGTCAGGGTTTTGGCCAGCGTTTCAGGGTCGCTGATGACGCCGTCCGATACCACACCCTCCGGTGTGGCAAATAGGAAACACGTCTCGATCTGGCAGGAATGACCGCGCTGGACAGACAAGCACACCTTGCTGACGCGATCTCCGATCTCAATATGAAGCAATTTAGCAGCCATTTTTTCTCTCCCTCTTTACGGTCCCATGCGTTCTATTTTCAGCCGCCGCAGCAGCAGACTATCCAAAGTTCTCACCCCACCATGGGGCGCTCAAAAAAGGCCAAAATACCATGTAAGCAGCGCGTTCCCCCACAACAGGGAGAGCAGCACGCCAAGAGACAAATACGGTCCCAGCGCCAATTCCCGTCCCGCGCCGAAATGTCGCATCCGAACGAGATGGACGACAGAGCCAATGATACAGCCCAAGAAAAAAGCAAGTATAATCAGTTTCCAGCCCAGAAACAGCCCGCAGGCCGCCATGAGCTTCACATCGCCACCGCCGACGCCACGGCCGCCGGTGACAAGCAAGACGAGGAACAAAAAACCGCTGACTGCCACCGCTCCGGGCAGCAAAAGCGTCCAGAGTTCCGGATGCAGCAGCAAGCGGAGGGCCCCCAGAACGGTGATCGCAATCACCGTTCCGGGGGGGATCTCACGGATTCGGCCATCGATGACAGACAGCACCAGCAGGGCTGAGGTCATCAGACACCCGAGAATTGCATCGGGGGTTACCCCCATTTGGGAACACACAAGCACCCAAAGCAGTCCGTTGGCACCCTCAATTAGGGGGTATTGAGGGGAAATAGATGCTTTGCAGGTGCGGCATCTGCCGCCGAGGGCAAGCCAACTGAACAGCGGAATGAGCTCAAACCACTTCAGTCGACGGCCGCAGGACATGCAGTGGGAGGGACCGGTCACGATACTCTCCCCCGCGGGGATGCGAAGGATGCAGACATTGAGAAAGCTGCCAATCACAACGCCGAAGAGGAAGATGAAGATGTATGGTAATACCGTGAACGCGTCCATTCAAATGTGTCCTTTCAGTGGTAATTACTCAGTCCAAGCCCCAGCGATAGAGTTACCAGTAACGGTAATTGTGTATTTTGTATAGTGTTCAAGTTTGTCAACACCGTCTTTCAGTTCTGTACCACTTACAAAGGTGACACCATAGGCATCCTTCATTCCATCAATCAATTTGCTTCCGCTTTTTACAGTAACAGTGATACCATTTTTAGAAATGACTACTGTGTCCCCGTCCTCAACGCCCATTTCAGGGTCCGCTGCGATTGTTTGAACAGTCGTCAAAACCTGACTGCCGAGTGCTTCGTCTGCTGCTTTTTTAGACTTGTCCACATACTTCACATACTGGGGAGCCAGAACGGCAGCCAGAACAGCGATGATGGCAATGACGATGATGAGTTCTACCAGAGTGAAGCCTTTGTTATTCTTCTTCATGCGAGCCAAAAACTTTTTCATATTCAAGTACCTCTCTTTTCATAGTTCTTTATTTATGACACGGCGGGACCCCTAATCTCCACCGAAATCATCTCTCAATCAAAGGGTATCCAGTGCGGAATACATATTGGCCATGGGCATCATGACCGCCATGACGATGGTGCCCACGATGATGGCCATCACCACGATGATGGCGGGCTCCATGGCGGCGGCGACCTGCGCCGTGGTCGCTTCTACCTCTTCCTCATAATAATCCGCCAGCTTGGTGAGCATGCCGTCGATATTGCCGGTTTCCTCGCCGATACCGATCATGTGGTGCATGAGGGGCGGAAAGCAGCCCTGCCGCTTCAAGGGCTCCGAGAGCGAAGTTCCCATAGCCACATCGTCTTTGGCGTCCAGAATGGCATCCCGAAAGAGGACGTTGGTCATGGTATTGGCAGTGATCTCCAGCGCGTTAATCATGGGGATACCAGCGGCAAGGAGCGTTGCCATTGTGCGGGCAAAGCGGGCCGACGCGGTTTTCAGTGCCAGCTTTCCGAACAGCGGCAGCTTGACCTGCATCCGGGCAAAGGCATAGCTACCCGTCTCCGTGGTTTTGAAATACCGCACGCCAAACACCGCGGCAACCACCACAGCCAACACAATGAACCAGCGCTTCTGGATGAACGCCGAGCAAGCCAGAACAAATTTTGTGATGGCAGGCAGCTCGCTGCCAAGGTCAGTCAGCATAGTTTCAAACGTAGGCACCACCTTGGCAAGCAGGATGATGACCACGATGACGGTGACAATCATGAGGACAACGGGATAGATGGTGGCTTTTTTCACCATGTTATTGAGCTTGGTCTGCTTTTCAAACTGGTCAGCCATCCGCGCAAAGGAATTGGAGAGATTGCCGGAGGCCTCACCGGCTTCCACCAGCGTGATGAAAATGCCGGTGAACACCTTTGGGTATTCCCGCATGGCGTCTGCCAAAGAGCCGCCCTTTTCAATGGAGCGCTTACAGCCCACGATCGCGCCGCGCAAGATGGCGTTTTCCGTCTGCTCGCCCAGCATTTCCAGCGCGGAGAGCACCGGCACGCCCGCATCCACGATACTGACGAACTGGCGGCAGAACACCGACATATCCCGGGCCTTTGGCTTTCGCTTGAAGATGGAGAGCTCCACCTCCTGCCCCAGCGCGCCCGCTTCCTGTATGGAAATAATCGTGTTGCCGGTTTTTTTCAGTTCCGCGACCGCTTTGTCCACGGTATCCGCCTGCAAGGAGCCTTTTTGCTCTTTTCCGGTGGCGGTCGCAATCACATAGGCATAGGTGGCCAATGGGCTCACCCCTTTCGTTGGTTAAATGAGCCGCTTTGCCACGGCCGCACGGTCCTGCGCGTAATGCAGCGCAGAGTCCCGGGTAATCTGGCCGGTCTGGTACAGTTCCAGCAGGGCGTCGTCCATTGTGAGCATTCCCTGCTTCCGGCTCATTTGCATAGTAGATGGAATTTGGAAGGTCTTTGCCTCACGGATATAGTTCCGGATGGCGGGCGTTGCGGTCATCACCTCGATCGCCGCTACGCGACCATGGCCGCTGGCCCGGGGCAAAAGCTGCTGTGACACCACGCACTCCAGCACCTCGGCAAGCTGGGTGCGGATCTGCTGCTGCTGATACGGCGGGAACACATCGATGATGCGGTCAATCGTATTCGCCGCGCCGATGGTATGCAGTGTGGAGAACACCAGATGGCCCGTCTCGGCTGCGGTGACGGCGATGGAGATGGCCTCCAGATCGCGCATCTCGCCCACCAAAATGACGTCCGGGTCCTCCCGCAGAGCGGCCCGCAAGGCGGAGGCGTAGCTTCTGGAATCGCTGCCCATCTCCCGCTGGTTCACAATGCATTTATCATGGTGGTGGAGGTACTCAATGGGGTCCTCCAGCGTGATGATATGATAATGATACTGGTGGTTGATGACGTCGATCAGCGACGCCAGCGTGGTGGATTTACCGCTGCCGGTGGCGCCGGTGACCAGCACCAGTCCCCGCCGCTTGTCGCACATGGAAACGACAGAATCGGGAATTCCCAGATCCGATGGATGGGGAATGGTGGGATTCAAAATCCGCACCGCCATGGCAAGGCTGCCGCGCTGACGAAAAACGTTCACCCGGAAGCGCCCGCGCCGATGGAGCGAATACGCAAAGTCCACCTCGCCGTCTCGCGCCAGCGTCTCCCGCTCCAGATCATTCATGATACTAAAGGCGATATCCTCGATATCCTGCGGCATAAAGATTCCTTCTGCCAGCGGGACGATCTCGCCGTCCACCCGAATGGATGGGCAACGCCCGGCACTCAGGTGGAGGTCGGATGCATCCTGCTCCATCCCAAGTAAAACCAGATCTTCAAAGGTAACCATGCTGCGCCGTCTCTTTCTGCCCCATTGGGCCCGTTAATTATCAAAGGAAACCTTGAGCATTTCTTCAATTGTTGTGGTGCCGTCCAGCACATACTGTGCGGCGCTCATCCGCAGCGTGTCCATTCCCTCAGCCAAGGCAATTTCCTTGATGCGCTCTGTGGAGCCTTTTTTCGTGATGACCTCGCGCAGCGCGGATGTGATTTCCATGATCTCATAGACGCCGATTCGCCCATAATACCCCGTATCCGCGCACAGCGGACAGCCGCCGTGCTCATACAAAATATGCTCCTCCTGCGGTGGCAGACCCAAAAGCGCCTTTTCCGCCTCTGTCGCAGGGCGGGGGCGACGGCAGGCCGTGCACAACCGGCGGACCAGACGCTGGGCGATGACGCCCACAATGGAATCCGCCAGCAAAAACGGCTCGATGCCCATATCGATCAGACGCGTCAACGTGGCGGCGGCACTGTTGGTATGCAGCGTGCTGACCACCAGATGGCCCGTAATGGACGCCTGCACCGCGATGGAGGCTGTTTCGTAATCTCGAATCTCGCCCACCATGATGATGTCCGGGTCCTGACGCAAAATGGCGCGCAGCGCCGTTGCAAAGGTCAGATCCGCCTTGGGATTCACCTGCACCTGATTGATGCCCTGAATGTTTGCCTCCACCGGGTCCTCAACCGTGATGATATTCACGCCCTCGGTATTGAGCTGGGAAAGGGCTGTATAAAGTGTGGTGGATTTACCGCTGCCGGTGGGGCCGGTCACCAAAATGATGCCGTTTGGATTGGAGAGGATATGATCGAACTTCTCCAGCTCCTGCGGGCGGAAGCCAAGCTCCGCCTTACTGCGGGTCAGCGCATTGGCCGCCGCCAAACGCATGACGATCTTCTCTCCGTATGTGGAGGGCAGGATGGAAACACGGATATCGTATTCCGTGCGGTCCACCAAAACAGTGATACGACCGTCCTGCGGCTTGCGCTTTTCGGAAATATCCATGCCGCCCATGATTTTGATTCGTGTCGAAATCGCGGGCAGCAGCGAGATATCGTACATCATTTTTTCGCTCAGCACACCGTCGATTCGGTAGCGGACGCGAACCTTTTTCTCCAGCGCGTCGAAGTGAATATCACTGGCCCGCTGACGCACAGCCTGCTCAATGATGGAGCGGACCAACTGCACGATGGGGGCGCTGGTGAGATCGTCGTCCTCCTCCGCAGCAGCTTCCAACTGGGCGATCTGCTGCTCCCGTTCCCGGGAATACTGCTCCGCCGCGCTCATGGCCTCATCGGTGCCGAAGTATTTATCCAGCACGGCGTTGATCGCCTTCGCTGTGGCAATGCGGGGCTCTACCAGACAGTTTGTGATGATGGCAATATCATCCTGCGCCGACATGTCCAGCGGATCGGACATCGCCAGCAGCAGCACGTTCGAGTCCTGCTCGTCAAAGCCCACAGGGAGGACGTTGTGTCGCCGCAGGACAGAGCCGTTTACAAGGCCGATGACCTCCTGAGGAATGCGAATGCCGCGCAGATCGACCAGATCGATCCCAAGCTGCATATGCAGGGCG
>CAZKMN010000095.1:0-7172 GCA_964553905.1 uncultured Oscillibacter sp. | reverse complement strand
CACCATGCGCGCTGCCGATTACCTCATTGATATCGGTCCCGGAGCGGGCATCCACGGCGGCGAGGTCGTGGCAGCCGGCACACCGGAGCAGGTTATGCAAAACCCCAATTCCCTCACGGGGCAGTACCTGTCCGGCAAGAAAAGAATTCCCGTCCCGACTTCAAGACGGGAGGGCAGCGGGAAAATTCTCCGGGTCGTGGGCGCGTCGGAAAACAATTTGCGAGACATCGATGTGGACTTCCCGCTGGGGACGTTCACTGTGGTCACCGGCGTGTCCGGCAGCGGAAAATCCTCGCTGGTGAACGAGATCCTCTTCAAGCGTCTGGGCGCGGAGCTCATGCGGATGAAGACCCATCCCGGCAAATGCCGGAGGATCGAGGGCATCGAATATCTGGACAAGGTCGTGGACATTGACCAAAGTCCCATCGGGCGCACGCCCCGTTCCAACCCCGCCACCTACACGGGACTGTTCAACGAGATTCGCGAGCTGTTTGCCACCACGCAGGAGGCCAAGAGCCGGGGCTACGGGCCGGGCCGATTCAGCTTCAATGTGCGAGGCGGGCGCTGCGAGGCCTGCTCCGGCGATGGTGTTTTGAAGATTGAAATGCACTTCTTGCCCGATATCTTCGTCCCGTGCGAGGTCTGCAAGGGGAAGCGCTATAACCGCGAGACGCTGGAGGTCCATTATAAGGGAAAAAATATTTCCGATGTGCTGAATATGACGGTGGATGAGGCGGTGGACTTTTTCTCTGCGCTGCCACGCATCAAAAACAAGCTTCAAACGCTCTGCGATGTGGGACTTTCCTACATCCGACTGGGACAGCCATCCACAGAACTTTCCGGAGGCGAGGCCCAGAGGATCAAGCTGGCGGCGGAGCTGAGCAGACGCAGCACGGGCAGGACGATCTATATTCTGGACGAGCCTACCACCGGACTGCATACCGACGATGTGCGGAAATTGCTGGAGGTGTTGCAGCGTCTGGTGGATACCGGCAACACCGTCGTGGTCATCGAACACAATTTGGACGTCATCAAATGCGCCGATTACCTCATTGATCTGGGGCCCGAGGGCGGCGATGGCGGCGGCAGCATTGTGGTCACCGGCACGCCGGAGACGGTGGCTGCCTGCGAGAAAAGCTACACCGGTCAGTATTTAAAGCGGACGCTGGCGCAGTAAGCGCCTGCGGTTTTGGAGGAATGTATGGCGGAGATCAGACTGTTTGAAAAGCGGGACACAGCCCGGAGCGTGGAGACCATGGCCGCTGCCTTTGCAAACGATGCGCTTTACCGGTATTTTGTGGAGGACGAGGGAGAGCGTCTGGCTTTTTTGAAAAAATTTATGGCGTTTCGCCTGCGGTACGGACAAAAATACGGCAGCGTTCTTGTGGCGGACGGCGGGGAGGGCGTGGCGGTGCTTCTGTCCCCTGCCCATAAAATGGGCCCCATGGATCTGCTGAGCTGCGGCGGGCTGGGGGCGATGCTGCCCTTGACGAAGACCCAGCGGGGGCGTGTCATGGCGTTCAACGATTTTGCGGATCGCATTGCCTCGCAGACGGCAGATCGGCCCTGCTGGCACCTTTCCCCCATCTGCGTGGCCCCTGCCGCTCAGGGCAAAGGGCTTGGAACGGCCCTGCTGTCCCACGGACTTGCCCGGCTGAAGACGCAGCCTTGCTATCTGGAGACCCAGTCTCCCCAGAATACCGCATTTTATCGGGCCTGCGGCTTTGTGGAGAGCTCCTGTACCCCGGTTCCCGGAACCGCGATGACCCACTGGGGCATGGTGTGGACGCCTTGCGCCTGCCCATCAGAAACCTGAAAAAACAATTGCTTAACAAAGAAAGTTGAGGATGACCTATATGTCGAACATTACAAAAACTGCCATGATTACCGTCTGCGGACGGCCCAACGTGGGAAAATCCAGCCTGACCAACGCACTGGTGGGAGAAAAGGTTGCCATCGTCTCCAACAAGGCCCAGACCACGCGCAACCGGATTTACGGCGTGGTCAATCGGGGCGATACGCAGTATGTGCTGCTGGATACGCCGGGTCTGCACAAGCCTAAGTCTGCGCTGGGCGATTACATGGTGAAGGTGGTCACCTCCAGCCTCAGCGACGTGGACTGCGCGCTGCTGTTGGTGGAGCCGATTCCCCATGTGGGCGCGCCGGAGCTTGCCTTGATCCAGCGCATTCAGGAGGAGAAAATCCCCGCAATCCTCTGCATCAATAAGATCGACACCGTGGCGCCGGGCGAGCTGCTGCCCGTGATTGCGGCGTATCACGAGGCATGGGACGGCTTCGACGCCATCATCCCCATTTCCGCTCACAGCGGAGACGGGCTGGATGATTTGATGCGGGAGATCCAGACGTATGCCACCGAGGGTCCCCAGCTCTTCCCGGACGGTGAGACTTCCGACCAGCCGGAGCGGCAGGTGGTGGGCGAACTTCTCCGGGAGAAGCTGCTGCTGTGTCTGGATAAGGAAATTCCACACGGAACCGCTGTGGAAATTACAAAATTTTCCGAGCGCGATTCCGGCGTTGTGGATGTGGAGGCCGTGATCTACTGCGAAAAAGCCAGTCACAAGGGCATCATCATCGGAAAGCAGGGCGTCATGCTGAAAAAAGTCAGCACCATGGCCCGGGTGGACATGGAAAAATTCATGGGAACCAAGGTCTACCTCCAGACGTGGGTCAAGGTCAAAGAAAATTGGCGGGACAATGTGAATTACGTGCGGGGCTTTGGTTACCGCGACGAGTAAGATTTTCGCCTTCGGCGAAGATTTCCAGTCATAAAATTCGACTTTTTTCGCAGACTGTCTACATAAGGAGGTCTGCAAATGGAAGCCGATTGCTTTTGGGAGCTGTTTTGTATGACCGGAGAACCATTGGCCTATGTGATGTATCGCTCTGCGGAAGAGGGCCGGTGGACGTCTTTTTTCTGACAGCTCGGGGTGCTGCGTGCACCCCTACATAGAAAAGCGGAGGAAGCGCCGCTTGCAAAGACGCGAGAACAGGAGGAACGCCGTGGCCGGCATGCCCTACATGGTCATCCGCGGGATTGTCCTGCGGGAGACAGAGACACGGGAAACCGATAAAATTTTGACGCTACTCACGGCGGAGCGGGGAAAAATCTCCGTGATTGCCAAGGGAGCGCGACGAAAGAACTGCAAATACGCCGCCTGCGCCCAGACGTTGGCCTATGCGGAATGGACGCTCAGTCAAAAAGGCCAGTGGTACTATGCCCATGAGGGCGCGACGCTGGAGCTGTTTTCTGCCCTGCGTACAGATCTGGACGCTCTGGCGCTGGGGTGTTATTTTGCGGAGCTCACAGAGGCGGTCACGGCGGAGGATGTGCCCGCTGCGGAGCTTTTGCGGCACCTGCTCAACGGACTTTACACGCTGGGAACGCTGCAAAAGCCGCCGCTGCCGGTCAAGGCGGCGTTTGAGCTGAAGCTTTTGTGCCTTGCGGGGTTTGAACCGCTGGCGGATTCCTGCGCCTATTGCGGAAAAAGCGACCCGGAAGAGCCGCTTTTGGATGTGGCGCAGGGCGTTTTGCGCTGCCGTAGCTGCGGCGGAGGCGATCGCTCGTTTTCTATGCCGCTTTGCCGGGATTCTCTGGCGGCATTGCGGCATATCGTCTATGGACCTCCCGGACGGCTGTATGCCTTTCGTCTCACAGGCGGCGCTTTGGAGCGGCTCAATGGCGTGGCGGAGGCGTTTGTTGCAACGCAATTGGAGCGGAGCTTCGCCACACTGGAATTTTACAAGCGCCTTTCCACGCCGCCCTCGTGACGCGCTGCACAAAAGGACAATTCCGTTTTCACAGGAGAAAAATCATGAGTGAATTATTTGAAAAATCAATTCGGACACTGGAGCTGCCCCGGGTGCTTCGGCTGCTATCCGAACAGGCAATCAGCGCGGAGGCGAAAGAACGTGCGCTGCGCGTTTGCCCGGAGACGGAGACGAAGGAGGTTTTGCGCCTGCTGGACGAGACGGATGCGGCCCGGACCATGATCGGACTGCATGGCAGCCCCTCGTTTTCCGGCGTCAAGCCCGTGCGGGAGGCGCTGGATCGGGCTGATCGCGGCGGTGCGCTGAATACCCGGGAGCTGCTCACCATTGCGGATTTGCTGTCGGCGGCTCGCCGTGCGCGGGAGTATTTCAACGACGATGCGGCGGAAAAGACGGCCATTGACCACCTGTTCCAATCGCTCCACGGAAACCGCTTTTTGGAGGAGACAATCAAGCGGTGCATTGTCGATGAAGACACCATTGCGGACGCCGCCAGCACGGAACTGGCAGATATTCGACGCCACATGCGGGCGGCGCAGGCCAAAAGTAGACAGATTCTCCAGCGCATCATCTCATCTCCCACCTACGGGAAAATTTTGCAGGAATCCCTGATTACCCAGCGGGACGGACGCTTTGTGGTCCCCGTGAAGGCGGAGCATAAAGGGGATATGCCCGGACTGGTCCATGACATTTCCTCCTCCGGCGCAACGCTGTTTGTGGAGCCTATGGGCGTGGTTCAGGCCAACAACGAGCTCATTGAGTTGGAGGCCAAGGAGCAAAAGGAGATCCAGCGCATTCTCGCGGAGCTGTCCGCAGAGGCGGCTGCTCACCGGGAGGACATCAATTGGGACTATGACGCGCTGGTGCATTTGGACCTGATTTTTGCAAGAGGCCAACTGAGCTACCGCATGGACGGTACGCGACCGGAGATCCGGCGGGACGGCGCTGTTTATTTGCGGCGGGCCAGACACCCGCTGCTGGACCCCAAGCAGGCGGTGCCCATCGACTTGCAGCTTGGGGATTCCTTCGACACGCTGGTCATTACCGGCCCCAACACCGGCGGCAAGACGGTTTCGCTAAAGACACTGGGCTTGCTGACACTGATGACCCAATGCGGTCTGCACATTCCGGTGGGGTCCCAGAGCAGCATTTCCGTCTACGAGCGCGTGCTTGCGGATATTGGCGATGAACAGAGCATCGAGCAAAATTTGTCTACTTTTTCGGCACATATGGTCAATATAGTGAGCATTTTGGCGGAGGCGGACCGACATAGCCTGATCTTGTTTGACGAGCTGGGTGCCGGAACGGACCCGGTGGAGGGCGCTGCGCTGGCCATCGCGGTGATCGAGCACGTGCGTCGGCGGGGCGCTCGCGTTGCCGCAACGACCCACTATGCCGAGCTGAAAACCTTTGCCATGACCACGGCTGGCGTGGAGAATGCCTCCTGCGAATTTGATGTGGAGACGCTGCGTCCGACCTATCGTCTGCTGATCGGTATTCCGGGAAAGTCCAATGCGTTTGCCATCTCCAAGCGGCTGGGGCTGCCGGACGAGGTGATCGAAACGGCAAAAGAGCAGATGAGCGGCGAGAGCGTCCGGTTTGAAGATGTGCTCACGCAGCTCGAGGCCAAGCGTCAGGCACTGGAGAAAAAGCAGGTGGAGACGGATCGGCTCTATCAGCAGCGGGACGAGGACGCGCGCAAGGCCAGAGAATTCCGCCAGCAAATGGAACGGGCCAAGGAAAACGCCCGCAGCAGGGGAGAGGCGGAGGCCAAGCGGATTTTGCGCTCTGCACGGGATACGGCAGATCAGGTTTTTGCCGAGCTGGAGGAGATGCGTAAGGCGCAGGCCCGGGCGGAACGGGTGCAAATGAACAACGATGCCCGCGCCGCGCTGCGGCATACGCTCAATGCGGCGGAGGATGCCTTGCGGGATCAACAGGCGGAGCCGCTTCCCATTCCCGCGCCCAGCCGTCCCATCCGCAGCGGCGATCTGGTGGAGCTGCCCGGTGTGCGGACGCCCGCAGAGGTCGTCTCCGTGGGCAAGGACGGCATGCTGCAATTAAAAGCCGGCGTTTTAAAAATGAAAGCCCGTTGCAGTGAAGTGCGGCTGATCGAGGACGATGAGCGCGCTGCCGGGAAAAAGCCGGCAACGGTCATTCGCCAGAATGCCGACCGCCAGCTGCGCGCCTCCGCGCCCCGGGAGCTGGACATCCGGGGCATGGAAACACTGGAGGCGGAAAGCGTTGTGGAGAATTTCCTCTCTGCCGCCGTGATGGGGCGGCTGGAGACGGTGACCATTATTCACGGAAAGGGCACCGGCGCGCTGCGGAAGTCGGTGCAGGATATTCTGCGGCGCAGTAAGCTGGTCAAGAGCTTCCGGCTGGGCGTTTACGGAGAGGGAGAGTCCGGGGTCACTGTGGTGACGCTGCGCTAAAGAACTGCTTGATTTGAAAGAAAGAATGAGGTGAGCGTTATGCATGAGCTGCCAAAACAGTATCACATTGCCTGCGCCCCCGGTGACGTGGGCCGCTATTGCATCCTGCCGGGAGATCCGGGCCGGGTGCGCGCCATTGCGGCGCTGCTTTCAGACGCAAAACCGGTGGCCCAAAACCGGGAATTCACCACATGGACCGGTACGCTCTTGGGCGAGCGGGTATCTGTCTGCTCCACCGGTATCGGTGGGCCGTCGGCCTCCATCGCCATGGAGGAGCTGCATAAGTGCGGCGCGGATACCTTTGTGCGGACGGGAACCTGCGGCGGCATTGCGCTGGATGTCCAGTCCGGAGATATCGTGGTGGCAACCGGGGCCATTCGCTATGAGCATACCAGCCTGGAATACGCGCCGATCGAGTTTCCGGCGGTGCCGGATCTGGAGATCACCAACTGCCTCGCCCGTGCCGCCCGCACGCTGGGATATCCTCTCCATACCGGCGTGGTCCAGTGCAAGGACAGTTTTTACGGACAGCATGATCCCTCCGCCTCCCCGGTTTCCTACGAGCTCAAGCAAAAATGGGAGGCTTGGAAGCGGCTGGGCGTCAAGGCCAGCGAGATGGAATCCGCTGCGCTATTCGTGGTGGCGGCGGCATTGGGCTGTCGCTGCGGGTCCTGTTTCCATGTGGTGTGGAATCAGGAGCGGGAGGCCGCCGGATTGGATCAGCGCATGAGCGAGGACACCACTGCGTCGGTCCGGGTGGCTGTTGAAGGTCTCAAGCTGCTCATTGAAGCGGATCGGGCCGCAGGAAGATAAACTGGCGATTGGATGACGAGAGGAAAACCCAATGAAAAAAGGAGCAGGAAAATCATGGAACTGACGTTAAACAGCGCTGTTTTAGGCGTGGAGCTGTCCGGCATCCGGCGCTTCACCTTTTTGGTGCGGGATACC
>CAZKMN010000094.1:0-7191 GCA_964553905.1 uncultured Oscillibacter sp. | reverse complement strand
CCCGCCAGAAACCACCCCGGCTGCTTTTACGCGCTGCCACAGGCCCCTCAGCAGTTCAAGCAGCTTTTGATGACCTCCGGCTTTGACCGGTACTTCCAGATCGCCCCCTGCTTCCGGGATGAGGACGCCCGTGCGGACCGCTCTCCCGGCGAATTTTACCAGTTGGATATGGAGATGGCCTTTGCCAGTCAGGAGGACGTCTTTGCCATTCTGGAGGACGTGCTGCCTCCCATCTTTGCCGAATACGGCCTCTATCACCGGGCCTCCGGCGCACCCTTTGTCCGCATCCCCTATGCCGAGGCCATGGAGACATACGGCTCCGACAAGCCGGATCTGCGGATCGATCTCACCGTGCAGGACGCCACCGCCGCGCTGGCGGAATGCGGCTTCGGCCCCTTTTCCGGAAACACCGTGAAAGCCGTGGTGGTTCCCGATTTCAAAGAAACCCGGAAATTCATCGACAAGCTCTGCGCCGACGCGGAGGTCCAGTCCGGCAACAAGGCCTACTGGTTCCGTCTGGACGACGCCGGCGAGCTGGTGGGCGGCATTTCCAAGTTTGTCGCCCCGGTAAAGGAGCAGGTCGTCTCCGCGCTGGGTCTGAAGGCCGGTGACTTTGTGGCGCTTTCCAGCGGCAAGCTGACCGCCGCCCAGAAAACCGCCGGTGTGCTGCGTAAAATGCTGGGTGCGTCTGTGCCCGGTCACATGGACAAGGAACAGTACGCATTTTGCTGGATCGTGGACTTCCCCATGTATGAGATCGGGGAGGAATCCGGTGAGCTGGAATTTTGCCACAACCCGTTCTCCATGCCCTCCGGCGGGCTGGATGTGCTGAAGCAGGCGGAGCGGGGCGAGGTCGATCCCCTGAGCATCACCGCCGACCAGTACGATCTGGTCTGCAACGGCGTGGAGCTCAGCTCCGGCGCGGTGCGGAACCACGACCCGGAGATCATGATTAAGGCCTTTGAGATGGTGCGTCTGGGCGAGGACGACGTGAAAGCCAAGTTCCCCGCCATGTACAACGCATTTTGCTACGGTGCACCCCCTCATGCGGGCATCGCCCCCGGCATTGACCGCATGGTCATGCTGCTGGCTGGCGAAGACTCCATCCGCGAGATCATTCCCTTCCCCATGAACAAAACCGCCCAGGACGTCATGATGGGCGCTCCCGGCACCGTCACGCAAAAGCAGCTTGACGAGCTGCACATTGCCATCACGGCTCACGAGGACTAAAGAGCAAGCGCCGGGCCCATCGGCCCGGCGCTTCCTTACAGCTTTGCACGTTGTTAGAAATTCTGCGGCACCTTTTCAAACCGCTGGCTCTGGGTATTGCTCCAAAACTGGGTGTCGTCCAGACCGGAGACGTAGTAGGTCAGCGCCCCGGAGAAGCTGCCGGAATCCCAAGTATCGATCTCCAGCGCCGGACAGTAGTCCTTGGCGCTGCGATCTCGCACCCGAAAGGCGTGGGGGGTGTCCTGACTTACATCCAGCATGGGGACCACCACCCGGCACATTCCGTTGGAAAAGACCAGCATCTCGCCGGACACGCCGTCATACCAAATCCCTTCCAGCCGGTCTGCCGTGATGCCCGCCCAGTCCGTGCCCTCCTCGGGGACGTAGGGCGCGGCTTTCTCGATCGCCCCGGTGAACAGGGGGATCAGGGACCGGGCTGCCGCCCGATACGTCACATCGTCATAGCTCTCGTAGGCCGGGACGTAGCCCGCATCCTCCAGCTCCGCGTCCACACCGGTTTCGCCCGCCACAATCCGGTCCGCAGCATCCAGCACCGCCGCCCACGCGTAGGCCATGTCGGCAGGCGGCACTTCGGATTGAGCGAGCCATGCCTCCACGTCCTCCCGTTGGGCCGTCGCGCCGCTCTGAGCCCAATCCAGCAGCTCACCGGCGGCTCGGGTCTGCTTCAGGGTGCTCCCCGCCGTGCCGGGGACGGCGCTTTCAATATCGCTTAAAAGCGTGGATAAATCGATCTCACGCGCCTCTGACGGCGTGGTTGGCGGCAGCTCCGGAACCGCGGGAACGCCGGGTTTGGACGCACAGCCCGCAACCAGCACCACCACCAGCGCCACTACCGCCGAAAATCGCAACAGCTTTTTCATGACACGTCCTCCTTTATAGGTCCATTGTACCCGCTCTTGGGCGCGAATTCCATTTCATTTTGTTACAAAGAGTTCCAAACGCGAAACAATCCGACCCGGCAAACGCCCGGCGTTTTCCTTGGAAGCGCCGCTTTGCAACGCCGCGTTGGATGGAAAACCGCTTCTTGCCGGAGAGAACAGCTCCGCAGCGGCCCATTACGAAAGGAAGTTTTCCACATGGAGACTGAAAAGCTCTATTACGCCGACCCCTTTTTGAAGGAATTCACCGCCGTGGTCCGCTCCTGCCAGATGGAAAAAGGCGCCTTTGCCGTCACGCTGGACCGCACTGCCTTTTACCCCGAGGGCGGCGGTCAGCCCGCCGACCACGGCACGCTGGGCGACGCCGCCGTCACCGACGTGCACGAGCGAGACGGCGTTTTGATCCACACCTGCGACCGCCCTGTGGAGATTGGGCAGACCGTCACCGGTCGTCTGGACTGGTCGCGCCGCTTTGACCACATGCAGCAGCACTCCGGCGAGCACATCATCTCCGGATTGCTGTGCGCGCTCTACCACTGCGACAACGTGGGCTTTCATCTGGGTGCGGACACCGTCACCATCGACTATAACGTCCCCCTGACGTGGGAAGAGGTTTTGCGGGCAGAGGCGCTGGCCAATCAGGCGATTTATGACGACTGCCCTGTGGAAATCGTCTTCCCCTCCCCGGAGGCCCTCGCCGCTTTGGATTATCGCAGTAAAAAGGAGCTGAGCGGCGCGGTGCGGATTGTGACTTTTCCCGGGGCGGACTGCTGCGCCTGCTGCGGCACCCATGTGCTGCGGGCAGGACAGGTGGGGCTTGTGAAGGTCCTCTCCTGCCAGAAGTTCCGGCAGGGCGTCCGTCTGGAGATCGTGTGCGGCAAGCGGGCGCTCCGGCTTCTCTCCGCCGTCTGGGAGGAAAACCGCGCCGTGACCCAGCAGCTCAGCGTCAAGCCCGTTGCCACGGCGGAGGCCGTGTCGCGGCTTTGCGGGGAGCTTTCGCAGGAAAAGCTCCGCTCCGCCGCGCTGGAGGACCGGGTGTTTTTCCACATTGGGGAATCCGTTGTGGATTTTGGGGATCTTCTCCTCCTTGCGCCCCCCATGCGAAGCGACAGCGTGCGCCGTCTGGCAGACGCCGTTGCCCGGCGCTGCGGCGGTCTTGCGGCGGTTTTTTCCGGTGAGGACGGCCGTTACGCCTACGCGCTGGTCCGCGCCGACGGCGGCGAGCTCCCCGTCCGGGAGATGAACGCCGCGCTCAGCGGTCGGGGTGGCGGCAAAGCCGGCTTTGCCCAAGGCAGCGTTGCCTGTTGTAAAGCCGCGCTGGAGGATTTTTTCCACAAAACCGCCATTTGCGTTTAAAACTTCTATTGAAAAAGCCGTCCCCACATCCGTGGGGACGGCTTTCTTTCAGGGATTTTCGCTGCCCGGCGGCGCGTTCATCGCGTCCACCAGATAGCCCTTGCCGTAAAACGCATCGTACGTCACGGCCTGCTTCAGCTCCAAAAGCTCCTGAGCCTCCTTGCTCAAGGAATCCTCCCAGAGGCAGGGCGTGCCGTCTCCGTCCGCAAAATAGAGGTCAGAATCCACCAAACACACCTGCCGCAGCCGGTCCAGCAGCGCCCAGTATCGCGTCCAGCCCACGCCGGCGGTGTTCAAAATCTGAGGGCCCAGCGCGGTGATGCTGCTCGCTTGCCGCTCTCCGGCCTGTGCACCCAGAGAAAACGCGTCGTTGGACCAGATGAGATAGTCCGTGGAATAGAGCTCGCCCACCTGCTCCGCCGTCCATTCCAGCGTGTCGTTGGAGGGGCAAAGGCCCAATCTCGTATACACCGTCTCTCCGCTTTCCATAAACACGTTGGGCCGGTGATCCCCGAAAAAGACCACCAGCGTCGGCGTGGGGTCGTCTCGCAGCGTGTCGGTCAGCTCGCCCAGCGCCTGATCCGCCCGGGTGATTCCCTCCACCATCACGCGCACCACGTCCATTTCCGACGGCGTGAACGCATCGCCCTCCACGCCGATCTGACAGGCGTAGTCAAATTTGTCCGCGTCAAAGGGCTGGTGATTTTCCATGGTGATGCCAAAGAGGAAGGCGGGTTGTCCGGCTTGGTTGATAGTCTCCATCCGCTCCAGCATACCCCGGAAAAAGTAGCGGTCCTGAAGATAGTATCCGCCGTAAACGCTGCCCTGCCAGTCGATTCCCAGCTTTTGCACATCGTCGGAAAAAAGCAGTTTGGAAAAGCCCAGCCGGGGATACGTCACCGTCCGGTTGTAGAGGCTGTCGTTATACGCGTGGAGCATCTCCGCCCGATAGCCCTGCCGCAAAAAGGGCTCTGTCAGGGAATCCAGAAGGTCATAGCGCTCCTCGGGCAAAAAGCAGCGGTTGGTGCCGGGTGTAAAATCCAGACTGGTGAGGCCCTCAAAAAGCGACATCTCCAGATATCCGGTGCCGTAGCCCAAATAGTGGGAGAAAAACTGCCCGCTGACGCTCTCCTGCTCCAGCGCGTGGAAATGCTCCAGCGGATCGGCGTCAAAGCGCAGACCCTCTAGCCGCGTCACATCGTAAAAGGACTCTGAGAGGATCACCAGCACATTGGGCTTCACCGAAGTGGCAGGCTCCCCATATGCCGCCGTCAGCTCATCAATGCGTTTTAAAACGCCTTGCATATAGTCCGGGCCATAGCCCTCCGGTCCGGGGATCTCCTGCAAAAAGCACTCCCGCCAAAGGCTTAAAGTCAACCCGTAGCGGGCATGACCCTCCGGCACGGCGATGCGGGAATAGAGATCCACGTTAAAAAGAGGGCTCACATCCCGGGCTCCCTGCTCGGAAAAAAGGCCCAGCATCGCCACCAGCGCCCACGAGCCCGCCAAAAAGCGCCACGGGCCGTAAAGCCGGGTCAGCGGCGCGCAAAGGGCCAGCAGCCCTATCCATACCGCCAAAACCGCCAGAGCCTGCCAAAAGGCCGCAGGAGGCCGCAAGTCGCCTGCCACGCCCATGATCTCGCCTAGCTTGGCGGCAAGGCTGAAATCCGCCATTTCCAGCGGAGAGCCGTTGATGGCAAGCTTGAAAAAATCCACCAGCGCCAGCACCAGCGACAGCGCCGATGCCCCGCAGCCGCCAATCGCCAGCGAGCCGGACGCCGCGCCCAAAAGCGCCGTCAAAACCCCGTAGAGCACGCCGGAGAGCAGCAGATACGCCGGAAACTCGCTGACCCACGGCCAGAGCCCCTGCGCCAGCGAACCCTCCACCACCCACTGGCCCCCGGCGGCGGCCGCAATGCCCATCAAGAGCGAGAGAATCCCGAAAAGCAGTGCGCGAAGCCATTGCGGGCCAATGGTTTTTGAAAAAAACGGTCTTTTCAACAAATCTCTCCTCTCTCCAAAGTCTTTAAAAAGGCAAGGCCACGGAAACTTCCGTGGCCTTGCCTTGCTGTCCATCAATAGGCCAGTTTTTCCGTAAGATAAGCGTGCAGCTCGCCAATGGGCATCCGCACCTGCTCCATGGTGTCCCGATCCCGGACGGTGACGCAGCCGTCGCCGGCCTTGTCCGCATCGCCCACGGTATCAAAGTCCACCGTCACGCAGTACGGCGTGCCGATCTCGTCCTCCCGGCGATAGCGCTTGCCGATGGAACCCGTCTCGTCAAAGTCCACCATCCAGCTCTTGGAGAGCTCCTGCTTGATCTCCAGCGCCTTGGCGGAGAGCTTTTTGGAAAGGGGCAGCACCGCGACCTTGAACGGCGCGATGGCGGGATGGAAGCGCATGACCACGCGCACATCGTTTTTGGCCTCGTCCACGACCTCCTCGTCGTAAGCCTCCACCAAAAGCGTCAGGGCCATGCGGTCCGCGCCCAGAGAGGGCTCCACCACGTAGGGGATATAGTGCTCGTTCGTCTCCTGATCGTAGTAGGTGAGATCCTGACCGGAGGCGTTTTGATGCTGGGTCAGATCATAGTTGGTCCGATCTGCCACGCCCCAGAGCTCGCCCCAGCCAAAGGGGAAGAGATACTCAAAGTCCGTGGTGGCCTTGGAATAGAAGCTGAGCTCCTCGGGCTCGTGATCCCGCAGACGCAGGTTCTCGTCCTTGATGTTCAGACCCTTGAGCCACTCGTGACAGTAATTGCGCCAATACTGGAACCACTCCAGATCGGTGTCCGGCTTGCAGAAAAATTCCAGCTCCATCTGCTCAAATTCCCGAATGCGGAAGATGAAGTTGCCCGGGGTGATCTCGTTGCGGAAGCTCTTACCCACCTGGCACACGCCAAAGGGCAGCTTGCGGCGGGTGGTGCGGGCGATGGAGGGGAAGTTCACAAAAATGCCCTGCGCCGTCTCGGGGCGGAGATAGACCTCGTTGGTGTTGTCCTCCGTGACGCCCTGATGGGTTTTGAACATGAGGTTGAATTTGCGGATATCCGTGAAGTCGCTCTTGCCGCAGCCCGGGCAGGGGACGTTGTGCTCCCGGATGAAGCCGATCAGCGCCTCGCCGTCCATGGCCTCCACGTTCACATCCATGCCCTGCTCGTTCACATAGGCCTCCACCAGCTTGTCGGCGCGGTGGCGCATTTTGCAGGCCTTGCAGTCAATGAGAGGATCGTTGAAGGTGGCCACGTGGCCGGAGGCCTTCCACACCTCGGAATTCATCAAAATGGCGGCGTCCAGACCCACGTTGTAGGGGTTTTCCTGCACGAATTTCTTCCACCATGCGCGCTTGACGTTGTTTTTCATCTCCACGCCCAGCGGGCCGTAGTCCCAGCTGTTGGCAAGGCCGCCGTAAATTTCGCTGCCGGGGAAGACGAAGCCGCGGTTTTTGCACAGCGCCACGATCTTCTCCATGGTTTTCTGCTTGTTGTTCATAAAAAACTTCCTCTTTTCTTCCGTCACTGGCTGTGACAGTCATTTCAAACCCGGAAAGGCCCCCTCTCCGGGCGGGGTATATGCAAAAGGGGAACCGGACAGTTCCCCTTTTGTTTTTTATCGCTTGTCCCGATCGTAGGAGACGATCACCCGACGATTGGGCTCCGTCCCGGTAGAATACGTGGTGACGCCGGGCTCTTCTTGCAGCGCGGTGT
>CAZKMN010000093.1:0-7229 GCA_964553905.1 uncultured Oscillibacter sp. | reverse complement strand
CTGATTTGATGTGATTTTTCTTCGCTCAACCTATTGACTTAGCACCATTGGACTTCCCGCGCACGGTTTTCTAAGTTTTTATTTTATCACGTTCCCCCCTGATTTGTAAAGGAAAAGGCCTCCACGCTAACGCCGGTATAGTAATGGGTCAAAATTGCCCGATAGTCCGCGCCGTTCGCCGCCATCCGATCCGCTCCATACTGGCTCATGCCCACGCCGTGTCCAAAGCCCGTGACATAAAAAATCACGCTGCCGTCCTTGATTTCCCACTCAAAGCATGCCGAACGCAGCCCCAAAATGGCCCGCAGCGTGCTGCCCTTTACCGTGACACCTCCCACGCGCACCGTCTCCACGCTGCCGGCGGTGTCGGTGACGGCGTCCTGAAGCCAGTTTGCCATCTTTCCGGACAGGTCCGCCTCCGGTTGCGCCGCAAGAAACTTTTCCCGAAATTCCGCCGCCGTAAACGTGGCGCGGCTATAATAATTGGGGATGGCGTCCTCATCTTCCGGGGAAGAGACGGCTTGCAAATAGGGCACGTCATTTTGCCACACCTGCCCCGCCGGGCGGGTCAGCCCCGCAGAGGAGGAATAAAACACCGCCAAAATCGGCTCGCCGTCATAGAGGATGGTCTGTCCGTCTGTCTCGCCCACGGCTTTTTCAATCTTTTCTTCATTGGCTGCGGCGTCTGCGCCCCAGCCGCTTTCCGCCGCCTCCTGTGTCAGATAAGCCTGACAGCAGGTGGAATCCGTGCAGATATCTGCCGTATCCCCGTGATTACTGCCGCCGCGCATTTTATAAAGCGTATAGGTTCGGGCCGCCACCGCCTGCGCCTTGAGCGCTTCCAGCTCAAAGGAGGCCGGCATCTCCGCCCGCACCACACCCACCAGATACGCCCCCAGCGTCATTTCCGTGACCTGATCGCCCTGAAGCACCCGAAGCGTCACGGAGCTATCCAGCTCTCCGGGGGCAAAGGGAGCTCCCTCAGATTCCGAGATTGGCGTCTCCGCCGAAAAAAGCTCCGAGCGAAACGGAACCATCACGGCCAGAGGCAGCGCAAATAGCAGCGCCGTCAGCACCGTTGAAACCACCAGACTCTGGCGAAGCTGTGAACTGCGTTTCATGGATCTCCTCCTTTTCCTTTGTGGGTTGTCCCGTTTAATCTATGCGGTTTTGTCCGGAAAGATACGACCCGCCGTGGACAAACTCAATCGACCGTGCTATACTGTTTTCACGAATTTGCTTCATCCGAAAGGACCATGTTTACCATGAAAAAATCTCTTTTTATTCCGGCGCTTGCCCTTTTGGGAGGCATTTTTGCGTTTGGGCTGCGTCTGGCGCAAAACCGCACCGGCTTTGACCCAGCCACCGGTCTTCCTCTCTCCGGGAATCTCTGGGCCATGGCGCTGCCGCTTTTTCTGGTCCTTCTGGCACTGGCGCTGCTGCTTTTGGTCAGGTTTCTTCCTTGCCGGGCAGAGCCGGACTCGTTTCCCACCGCGTTTTCTGCCGACCGTCCTCTGGAGCTGACGATTCTGGTGGCAGGGGTCTTTCTGCTGGCGATTTCCGGTCTGGGTGAACTTGCAACGGGCATGGGCTGGACCCTCTTGCCCTCCGCTGTGTATTTTCCGGAGCAGGCCGTCTCCAGCCGGTGGTCCGCCGTTGCAGGCGTCTTGAGCCTTTTCAGCGCCGCCGGTCTTTTTCCCGCCGTCATCGCCTGTCGGCACAGCGGCGTGCGAGAGCTGTCTCCCGCGGAAAAGCGCCCCTTCAACGGGAACCTGCTTCTGCTTCCGGTGGTAACACTGGTGATCCGGCTGGTTTTGACCTACCGCATGGACTCGGTCAATCCAGCTCTTCTGGTCTACTACATAGAATTACTGGCGCAGGTCTTTTTGACGCTGGCTTTTTATCGGTTGTCCTCTTTCGCGTTTCAATCGGGTCTGACCCGGCGCTTCGCGGTGTACGCCTCTCTATCTTGCGTGCTGTGCATCGCAACGCTGGCCGACGGGCACAGTCTGCCCACCGCGCTTTTTTATGTGAGCAACAGCCTGATTCTGCTGGCCTTTCTCCTGCTGCGGCTCCATCGTTGTGCAAAGCCCCGCAGCGCTTGCTAGTGTAGCACATCTTTTCCGTGTGAAACAGAGGAATTGTCAAATTCAGTTCCATATAATCGAAAAAACAGCAAAGAGGCCAGCCGTTCGGCTGGCCTCTTTGCTATTGTTTGGAAGATTGGATGAAAAGAAGTTTTGTCTCTTGCAATTCTTAAGATACAGGATAGTTGTTAAGCAAACCAGCAATAATTGTTACAAAAGTCTTAAATCCAAAACCGCATACCATTTCTCTAAAAACCGTTCCGGAAATTTATGGAAGGTCCTGCGGATTTCATTCTTTTTCCCGCCGCAGATGGGAAAAGAAGTCCGAGAGTACCGCCCGGCACTCCTCGCCCAGAATGCCCCCTACCAGCGCGGGGCGATTGGGAAACGATTCCATAAACAGGTTCGTCACGCCGCCGCAAGCGCCCATGGCCTCGTCCCGGGCGCCGTACCACACCCGCCGGATGCGGGCGTTGAGAATCGCTCCGGCGCACATCGGGCATGGCTCCAGCGTCACGTAAAGCTCGCACTCGTCCAAGCGCCAAGAGCCCAGCGTTGCATTCGCCTGTGCGATGGCCTCCATCTCGGCATGTGAATTTGTTGCCTGCCGTTCCTCCCGGCGGTTGCGCCCCCGGCCCACGATCTCCTCGCCCCGGACGATCACACAGCCCACCGGAACCTCGCCGGCTGCGGCGGCCTCCCGGGCCAAAGCCAGCGCCTCACGCATAAATGTCTCGCGCTCCATAAAATTCCTTTCCGTTTTCCTGCATGAAAACTGGCATATTTGTCCAAACTCCCTCTATAAATACCATTAGGAGGGACTGCTATGAAAACCGATCTCTTTCCTCAAAAGCCCACCCCGGACCCGGAGCTGCCGGCATTGAAAGCCGAGCTTTTAAATGCCCAGTGTGACCTCGCGCAGGCTTATCGCCAGTTCGATCAGGCGCTGGACCCTGAGCTGGTGGAATCCTGCATTTATCAAATCAGCGCCGACAAAGCGCGGTGCAATTACCTCATTCGCGCCATCAAAGCGCGCTGCCCCAACGCAGCCGCCCCTTTGGAGGAGAATGTCACATGGACCTGAATCAAAAAATCATCGCAGCTGTTTTGGCAGGGTTTTTTCTCATCGCTCTGCTGCGGCTGTTCAGTGCCCCCCTGCGGCTGGCGCTGAAGCTGCTTTTCAACACGCTCCTCGGATTTTTGGCACTTTGGGCCGTCCATCTGACGGCGGGATTCACCGGGATCGCGCTGGGGCTTAATCTCTGGAATGCGCTGGCCGTGGGGATTTTGGGTCTTCCCGGATTCATTTTATTGCTGCTGGTGCAATGGGTTCTATGAGTACATATGAAGTTGGAAACACGGAAGGGTTGCCTTTCGTGTTTTTCCAGTTTGTAATTTTGAAAATAGACATTGAGAAATTAAGAGATATCAAGAGAAAAATTGAGATTTTTGAAGTTTTCATCATGCTAAATCATTTTTTGATTGACAGGCCTACTTTCCCGTGTTATAAATAGTCTTGCTCCGATTTTACAGCGGAGCCTTTGATTTGTAAAGCAATGCAAATATATATGTACGGAGGAAACACCATGTCCACTTTTATGGCAAATAAGGCCAACATCGAGCGCAAGTGGTACATCCTGGACGCCGCGGGCAAGCCCCTTGGCAAGACCGCTGTCCGGGCTGCCGATCTGCTGCGCGGTAAAACCAAGCCCACTTTCACCCCCAACGCCGACTGCGGCGATAACGTCATCGTTATCAACGCCGGTCAGGCCGTTCTGACCGGTAACAAGGGCGTTCAGAAGATCTACCGGAGACATTCCGGCTGGGTCGGCGGTCTGAAGGAAACCCCCTATCGCATTTTGATGCAGGAAAAGCCCGAGCTGGCTATGCGCGTGGCTGTGAAGGGCATGCTGCCCAAGAACACCTTGGCGAAGGATTCTCTGAAGCGCCTGCACATCTACGCTGACGCCAACTATGAGCAGCAGGCCCAAAAGCCCGTCGCTCTGGACGTCGAATAAGGAGGAGTAAGAGAATGTATCAGTCTAAAAAGCCTTATCTGTATGGCACCGGCCGTCGGAAGTCCTCCGTCGCTCGCGTCCATCTGTTCCCCAACGGCACTGGCGCCATCACCATCAACGGCCGTGACATTGACGATTATTTCGGTCTGGATACGCTGAAGATGGTTGTCCGTCAGCCTCTGGAGGCCACGGGCAATTCCGGCAAGATGGATATTGTTGCCACTGTCGTCGGTGGCGGCGTGTCCGGTCAGGCCGGCGCTCTGCGCCATGGTGTGGCCCGCGCTCTGCTGCTGGCCAGCGAGGATAACCGCCCCATCCTGAAGAAGGCCGGTTTCCTGACCCGCGATCCCCGCATGAAGGAACGCAAGAAGTACGGCCTCAAAGCCGCTCGTCGCGCGCCCCAGTTCAGCAAGAGATAATTTCATATCAAAAACCCCGAAAAACCCCGAAGCCACGCCGGTTTCGGGGTTTTTCTTTATCTAAATGGTTTGACGAAATTTGACCGAACCTGACCCATTTTAACCCAGTTTTTAGTGGTTAAATCGGGGACAACCGGCAAAAATGAGGTCAAAAATGAGCCTTAGTGGTTAAAAAATGGGACAACCAGAGCCGGTTTTTCATCTCTTTTGGGAGATGATTTTTCGGCTCATTCAGACTCCCATTTCTGTTTGATGGGTTTGGCAAAGTTTCACCGAATGTGTGCAATTCAAATACAATCTAATAAGGTATCAGTACATAGAGCGTCTACACGCCCCTACTCACGGGGACGGATAGGCGCTCTATTTTTTTGCCCAAAAATAAGGAGGTGTTTGAATTGAATGCACAAATCATTGCCATCGCCAATCAAAAAGGCGGTGTCGGAAAAACCACCACCTGTGCCAATCTCGGCATAGGGCTGGCGCAGGCAGGAAAGAAGGTGCTGCTGATTGACGGCGATCCGCAGGGCAGTCTTACCATCAGCTTGGGCTATCCCCAGCCGGATAAGCTGCCGGTCACTCTTTCCGATATGATGGGAAAGGTGCTGACTGACCAGCCCATTCGTCCCGGAGAGGGCATCCTGCACCATGCAGAGGGCGTTGACCTGATGCCCTCCGATATTCAGCTGTCCGGCATGGAGGTGTCTCTAGTAAACGCCATGAGCCGTGAAACCGTTTTGCGGCAGTATCTGGATACGGTAAAGGGACAGTATTCCCATATCTTGATTGACTGTCAGCCGTCCCTGGGTATGCTCACGGTCAATGCGCTGGCGGCAGCTAACAGGGTACTAATCCCCGTTCAGGCGGAGTATCTGCCTGCCAAAGGATTGGAGCAGCTGTTGCAGACCATCAACAAGGTACACAAGCAAATCAACCCAAAGCTGCAAATTGACGGTATTCTGCTGACGATGGTGGACAGCCGGACCAACTTTGCAAAGGACATCAGCGCTTTGCTCCGGGACACCTATGGCAGCAAAATCAAGGTGTTTGGCAGCGAGATACCGCACTCTGTCCGTGCAAAGCAAACCAGCGCGGAGGGTAAGAGCATCTTTGCCCATGACCCCGGCGGCAAGGTTGCAGAGGGCTATGCAAATCTGACGAAGGAGGTACTGAAAATTGAAAAGCAGCGCGAAAAATGTAAAGCTGGCATCGGTCGATGAACTTTTTACCACAGAAGAAAGCCGCGCCGATGACAACCGTGAAAAGATAGTGGACATTCCGTTGTCAGAGCTGCATCCGTTCAAAGACCATCCTTTTAAGGTCAAGGATGACGAAGCCATGATGGATACCGCTGAGAGCATACGTCAGTATGGTGTTCTGGTGCCTGCCATTGCCAGACCAGACCCAGCGGGCGGCTATGAGTTAGTTGCCGGACACCGCCGCCATCACGCCAGCGAAATTGCCGGGAAAGATACCATGCCGGTCATTGTTCGGGATTTGGACGATGATGCGGCAACGATTATCATGGTTGACAGCAATTTGCAGCGTGAGGAACTGCTCCCCAGCGAGAGGGCTTTTGCTTATAAAATGAAGCTGGATGCCATGAAGCGGCAAGCCGGTAGACCGTCCAAAGAAAATGGTTCCCAACTTGGGAACCATTTTGGCGGCAAGAAATCCAGTGAGCTTTTAGCTGGACAGGTTGGGCAAAGCAAGAACCAGATATTTCGTTATGTCCGTCTGACAGAGCTTATCCCTGAATTGCTGCATATGGTCGATGAAAAGAAAATAGCCTTTAACCCTGCCTATGAGCTGTCCTTCCTCAAACCAGAGGAACAAGGGCAGCTCATTGTTGTTATGGACGAGGAACAGGCTACCCCTTCTCTTTCACAGGCACAGCGGCTGAAAAAGTTCAGCGCCGAGGGCAAGCTGGGGTACGATGCGATGTCCGCCATTATGTCCGAGGAGAAAAAGGGTGACTTGGATAAGGTCACGCTGGGCGCGGATACCCTGCGGAAATACTTCCCCAAAAGCTATACACCGCTAAAAATGCAGGAAACCATCATCAAACTGTTGGAGCAATGGCAGCGAAAGCGCCAGCAGCAACAGGAGCGATGAAAGGAGCCGCACATGACAGATTGCACCGCCAGAGAATTGAAGGGTCATAACATCTTGGCGTTGGAACGGTTTGCCGACAGCACCCGCCATATGGTCGAGCTTCTGGTGAAAAAGCCGAATACCGCCTATGGCAGCCCCGGTGATGAGGTACGCTTATTTCTGGCCGATGCCGGATACCGGCAGGCGCTTTCCTGCCACGATGCAAAGCAAATCAAAATCAAGCGATACGCCCATGTTATTGAGGGACATATCGTGGTTGTTCCCCGAAAACCGCATAGAAAATAACAAGCCGCAGTTTTTCATTTTGAAACCTGCGGCTTTTTTATGCCCATTAAGCGAGAGGAGTGAAGTCAATGGCTGTATTTCGTGTAGAACGCACACGGGATTACACAGTAATGAGTAACTATCATCTGCGGGACAAAACCCTGTCCCTATCCATGCTGCCGGAAACCCCGGAGCAGGCGCTGGACGAATACCCAATGCCGGATGCCGATTTGGCACAGGCAGACATTGAAAAGGTCGGCTATCTGGACGGTGATACACCGATCTACGGAAAGGTATTGACGGGCTGGCCAGTCTGGTGCAGCAGCAGT
>CAZKMN010000092.1:1719-7273 GCA_964553905.1 uncultured Oscillibacter sp. | reverse complement strand
GCGGGCTTGCCTACTTTGGCGAGCCCGTTTTTTCCTGCCCGTTTGACGCTTACGTTTTATATAAAAAATCCGTCTGGGATGCGGAGATCCTCCCGGGGAACGCGGGACCAGTCAAAGTCTGACAGCAGCTCCGCTGCGCTTTTGGGCCGGGCTGTGGGATTGAATCCCGCCAGAAAAGCCAGCTTGCCCAAGAGCTCTTCCGGGGCGTACCGCGCTTGCAGCGTTTGCAGCCCTGCGTCCGCGTCGCGCTTGCTCAATCTCCGCCCACGGCTGTCCAGCAGCAGCGGATGGTGGAAGAAGGACGGCGGAGAGAGCTCCAACAGACGGTACAGCAGGAGCTGACGCGGCGTGGAGGAGAGCAGATCGGCGCCCCGCACTACCTCCGTGACCCCCATGGCGGCGTCATCCACCACCACTGCCAGTTGATACGCAAACATGCCATCGGAACGACGCAGTAAAAAATCGCCGCATTCCTGCGCCAAGGACTGCCGCTGGGGGCCCATGTGACCGTCGCGGAAGAAAATTTCCTCATCCGGCACCCGCAGACGCAGCGCCGGGGCCCGGATTTTGGCCCGCTCGGCCGCTTCTGCGGCGGTTAAGGTTCGGCAGGTGCCGGGATAGACCACCTGACCGTCCTCCCGGTGGGGCGCGCTGGCGGCGTGCAGCTCGGCCCGGGTACAAAAGCAGGGATACACCAGCCCCAGCGCTTCCAGCTTGTGAAGCGCCGCCTCATAGAGCGCCGTGCGCGCACTTTGCTCATACGGGCCGTGCGCCCCGCCCACAAGGGGACCCTCGTCCCAATCAAGACCCAGCCACAAAAGATCGGCTTCCAACTGTTTGGCATAGCGCTGGGGACAGCGGGCAACATCCAGATCCTCAATCCGCAAAACCATGCGCCCGCCCTGCTGTCGGACGCTGAGCCATGCCAACAGGGAACACAACAGATTGCCCAGATGAATCCGCCCACTGGGCGAGGGCGCAAATCGGCCTACCATCGGCCATCCTCCTTTCCGGCAAAAGAGCGGGGCAAAACGCCCCGCCCGCTGGGTACTCAGACGTTCAGCTTTTCCTGATTGACGGTCCGAAACGCAGTCATCAGCAAAATTTTCACGTCAAACAGTAAATTCCAGTTTTCAATGTAATAGAGATCGTGCTCAATCCGCTCCCGGATGGAGGTGTCGCCCCGCAAGCCGTTCACCTGCGCCCAGCCGGTGATGCCGGGACGCACCTGATGCTTGACCATGTAGCGGGGGATCTCCTCCTTGAATTGCTCCACATAGTGGGGAATTTCCGGTCGGGGACCGACCAAACTCATGTCGCCTTTGAGCACATTGAAAAATTGCGGCAGCTCATCGATGGAGCATTTCCGGATGAACGAGCCAAAGGCTGTTTTCCGGTCGTCCGCGTCCGTGCTCCACGCGGTCTGAGAGCGGGCGTTGATTCGCATGGAGCGGAATTTATACATATAAAACTCTTTTTTGCTCTTTCCAACCCGCTTTTGCTTAAAAATAATTGGACCGGGAGAAGAGAGCTTCACGCCCACGGCGGCAATCACCATCAGCGGCGAGCTGAGCAAAATGAGGCACAGCGCGCCGACCACATCAAAGGCACGCTTTAAAAAGGCGTTGCCCAAATTGTCCAGCGGAATGCGCCGCAGATTCAAAAGCGGCAGGCCGTCAATGTTGTCCACCTGCGGATTCGAGGGCATATAGGCGGCGTAAAAGGGGATCACGGACACCTTTGTGCCGGTTTTTTCGCAGGTACCGATGATTTTCGGCATTTGCGCTTCCTCTGCTGCGGAAATGGCCACTACCACCTCGTCCGGGGCATAATCGTCCAGCACCTGCTCCAGCTCGCTGAAGGAGCCACGGCACGGCAACACCGCCCAGCCGGGGTCGTCCGACACATAGCCGTCCACCTGAAAGCCCAGATTGCGGTCCGCGCGGACTTTTTTAAGATAGCTCTCCGCGGTTGCTCCGCAGCCTACCAGCAGCACGTGCTTTTGGTTATAGCCCATGCGACGGTAGCGGCGCAGCAGCACCCGGAGGGCCGCCCGCTTGCACAAGAGCAAAAAGGAGCTGATGAGGAAGAAGAACACCAGTGTCCAGCGGGACATATCCTCCAGACGGAAAACGAACAGGCCGGCCATCAGCGCCAGTGTGTCCAGCGTATTGGCGCTTAAAAAGCGGGCCGCTTCCCGGTGGAACCGCACGGCGCGATAGGACCCGTACAGCCCCGCCATTCCATAGGACACCAGACAAATCACCACGGCCACGGCTGCCAACTGGACATAATAGCGCAGGGGAATGCTCACGATGCCTTCAAACACAAAAAAACGGACCCAATAGGCCAGCAGCATGGAGCAAAAAACCAAAATTCCGTCGCTCAGGACATGCAACTGGTTCAACAGCCGTTGATTTTCTTTAATCATGTGGGGGCGCCTCCGCATGCAATTTAATGCTTTCATTGTATCCATTTCGGCCGGTTCTGTCAAATCCCTTGCAATGATGTTCCCCGGACTTTATAATGGAAATATCACAGAGGGAGAGGGGGGCGTTTGACGATGCGTACCGTACTGTTTACCGCGTCCACGTGGTCGCATATCGTGAATTTCCACCGGCCCTATCTCCGGGCGTTTCACGACCTTGGCTGGCGCGTCCACGTGGCCTGCGGCGGCGAGGAACAGCCAATTATGGAGGCGGATCGCTGCATTGCGCTCCCGTTTGAAAAGAAAATGACTGCGCCGGGAAATTTCCGCGCGCAGGCGATCTTGCGGCATCTCATGCGGGAAGAGGACTATGCGCTGATTTGCACCCACACCTCGCTGGCGGCGTTTTTTACCAGACGGGCTGCTGCCGGGCTTCAAACTCCCGTGGTGAATATGGCGCACGGATACCTGTTTGACGATGCAACGCCGCCGCTGCGCCGCGCAATTTTACGGGGGGCGGAACGCCTTACAGCGCCTCAGACGGATTTGCTTTTGACCATGAATGCGTGGGATTATGAAGCTGCCAAGAAAGCCCGCTGGGGGCGGCGGGTGGAAAAAATTCCGGGCATTGGCGTGGATTTCAGCCGATTTTCCCCGCTCCCTCACGCACTGGGGCAAGAGCGCAGGGAGGAGCTGTGGGGGGGCGAGGAGGCCTATGTGCTGCTCTACGCCGCGGAATTTTCCAAACGAAAAAATCAGTCCATGCTGCTGCGGGCGCTGCCGCTGCTGCCCCAGAGAGTGAAGCTGGTGCTGCCGGGAAAGGGAGCGCTGCTGGAAACGTGCAAGGCCCTTGCCAAGGCTCTTGGGGTGGAACAGCGGGTGGCGTTTCCCGGACAGACGTCGGAGATGCCGCTGTGGTATGCCGCAGCCGACGCCGCCGTTTCTGCCAGCCGCTCCGAGGGGTTGCCATTCAACATCATGGAGGCCATGTACTGCGGATTGCCGGTCGTGGCCAGCGCCGTCAAGGGCCACACGGATCTTATTCGGGACAAAGAGAGCGGACTGCTGTATCCCTTTGACGAAGAGGAAGCTTTTGCGCGGCAGGTATTGCGCCTTTTGGAGCATCCCGAGGATGGGGACGCTATGGCGCACACAGCGCGAGAAGAGGCGGCGCAATATGGGCTGGAGCAGGTTTTGCCACAGGTGATGGACGCGTATCTCTCCGCGGCTTTGAGTTGAGAGATTCAAAACGGACACTACTCCGGAAAAACAAAAAGGAAGCGCTTTTGCGCTTCCTTTTTTTAATCTGTTATGCGGGAAGAACCGCCTGCAAGCTCGCAGCGGCGGTTTGGGCATCCGCCTGATCCCGGACCAGAGTTTCCATGCAGGAAAGCAGGGCCTGATTGCCATCGTCCAAAACGATGGGCTGCATCCGCCCTTCATTGAAGGTGGTCATAAAGTCTCCCAACTCCACCGTTTTGGAAACGAGAGCGAGAAGATCGTCCCCCTCTACTTGCGCTGCCGCCTGTGCTATGAGGTGGAGGGCGCTGTCCCATGCGGCGGGGTTGGACCCCTCCTGCAAGATGCCGACTTTCAGAGTTTCAAAGAAACCGTCAAAATCCCGCAGAGGCAGATAATAGTAGGCGGCGACATTGTAGCACGCGTCAAATTCCTGCTTGTCCATCAGCTTTCCGGCGTATTTCGCGGCGGTTCCGCGGCCAATGGTGTTTCCTGCTTGCAGATAGTTGGCCATCAGATTTGCCTGATAAGAGGTGTCATCATAGACATCCATCAATTCCAGCCGCTTAAAGGTGGAGAGGATCTCTCCTTTGGAAAGAGAGCGATCTAAGCGCTCGAAGGTGCGGGCCGCCAGCAAAGAGCTGAACTGCAAGGCGGAAAAAATGAGGATGGGGCACAGAAGACCCGCCGCCATCGTACGGCTCAGCGCCAGCATGTGTCGCTTTTCCACGGGGCGATGATACTGGATGATGAGAGCTGCCAGCAGGGTAAAAATAACCACCTGATACATCTGCGTGGACCAGACGACTTCTGTCAGCGAGTGCGCGATCATCATGGTGAGGCTGGCGGCAAACATGGCAAAAAGCGGCTCTCGCGGCTCTTTCCGGCGACGTACCAACAGCAAGACCGCGTTGCCTAAAATCAGCAGCAACGCCAAAAGCCCCGGGATACCGGCCTCGTCCATGATCTGAATAAACTGGTTATGGATGTATTTTGACTCATAATAAAAGCTCTGCACAGAGGTGAGCTGGCCCTCAACGCCCCCTACGCCCCAGCCCAGCAGAGGGCTTTTTTGGAAGAGCTTCCACCCGTCTTGGAAAAAGACCAGTCGCTGAATAAAGTTCTGGTTGGCGCTGAGACCCTGCAAACGGTTTGCGGCAAAGCCCGGCAGCAGACGATAGCCCAGAGGCAGCCGGGTCCCGTCAGAGAGCGAGACGCGCTCCAGCGTCCCGTCGCCGGTCAGCTCAAACCAGACCACCTTGGAATCCTCCGGCACAGCGAAAGAGGCGTCTGACAGCGGGCCTTCGTACAGTGGCGTTTGGGTGTGCATCATGAGCTCTGCTTGATTTTGACTATAAATGACCGCGTGGGCATCCGCGCCCTCCACGGAGACGGTGTATGTTCCGGCGGAGGGATAGACAGCGCGGGACAGCGTTTCTTCGCTGCGAAGCGTATAGGAGCCGGTGATCTGCATGGCCAGCAGACCGTAACAAAGGGCCAGCACTGCCAAAACGCCAACCGTGACGCCTGCGGTTTTGCCGCCCTTGGCGTCCAGTTTCACAAGAAGCTTTTGCCCAAGGAAACGATCCAGTGCCCAGATCAAAAGACCACAGACCGCGGCCAGCAATACCGGGAGCGGGTTTTTGCTGCCCAAAAAGGGATAGGCGACAAAAGCACAAAGCAGCGTTGCCACAACGCATTCGGCCATCAGCAGGGCGGAAGACAAACGGTTTCCCCGTCCCATGCACAGCACATACACAACACAGGTCAAAGCAAAGGCAGCCATGGCGCCCATGGAAAAAGAGAGGAAAAAGGCCAGCGCTTCCAGACCCAGCACCCATGCGCCCGCTAACCGTTCGCGATTGGACGACGCCGTCTGATAGAGGT
>CAZKMN010000092.1:0-1677 GCA_964553905.1 uncultured Oscillibacter sp. | reverse complement strand
AATCCGCACGCCTGTCTCATAGCCCATGCGCTCCAACGGGTAGTTGGAGCTGAACAGCTTCATAAAAGCGGAAAAGCCACGGGAAAAAAGCTGCCAGCAGGCAGCATCCACACACAAAAGAGAGATTGCGGCTAAAACGCCGTTCAAAGACCACAGCAGGTGGCGCAGATGATCTGCCTGCGTGCGGCACAAGACCAGCCCAAAGATCGAAAGAGCAATTAAAATTTTAGCACTTTCCTGGGCGGCATACGCACCAAAATGGCTCCAAAGACCGGAGAGAAGGCATAAAAATGCGTACAAGATCACACTTCCGGCGAGCGGCGAGATCCGCGGGCGCAACAGAGCCATGGGTTCCCGTCCAATCATCAAAATCAGGCAAAGGGCCGCAAGGCCGACCGCAAATTGGCGGCTGATCGCCGTCGTGGCGAAAAACAGCAAAAACGGAAGCAAAAGAAAATACAATTTGCCCAACATGCCGTGGGCGGGGGCTTGCAGTTTATTCAAAAAGCTTCACTCCTATACAGGTTCATGGTTTGATATTATACCTGATTGGCCAATCTTTTTCAAGGTGTTGCACAAAAACGTGCGACTTTTTGCCGACTTGACGCATTGGGTGTGGGGACATTGACTTGCAGGCGATTTCCCCGATCACGTCAGGCTTAAAATTAAACGAAAAGAGGGATCGATTTGCAGCAGACGACCAATTATCAACTGCACCAATGGGATGCGGAGGATCGCATTTTGCGAGAGGATTTCAATCAGGATCACCGGCGCATCGATGAGGGGCTGACAGCGATGAATGCCACGGTGGTAGCAGAGCGACAGGCGAGAGAACAGGCGGTCGCCGGAGCCAAAAATGAGGCTGCCGGTCTGGTAACCGCAGAACAGCAGGCACGCACGCAGGCGGTGGCCGGGGCAAAACAGGAGGCCGCTTCCGCCGTGGCGGGAGCGAGACAGGAGGCCTCCGCAGCGGCGGCTGGGCTGGCATCTTCCAAAGCCGATCGCACCGAAACCAGCGCCTTGAGCAGCCGGATAGACGCCATGCCATTTGTCAAATTGATGGACGTGACCACAGGGGCCACGGTCACGCAGGTGGATCTGAATTTTTCCGGAATTAACTTGCAGCAATACGCGAGAGTGATCGTGATTCCGCGCATGATCTCCGCGGCCACGGAAGTGTATGTTCTGGCAAACGGACTTTGTGACAAACATTATTATGAGCAACAAAGTAACGTCTTTAAGTTTGCGGTTTCGTTTAAAACAATTGATTCGCGCATTCAATATTTGCTAAATTTATCCGGAATGGATGACGTCATCCATTTCCAACTGTATCGACAATCAGAAAATGGCGTTTCCAGCGACAGCGGAGCGGTTACCCGTCAGGATATCAGTATTCCTCCGGCAAGTTTCCGAACGTTAAACTTTGTGGCGCAGGGGGGCGGAACCATTCAGGCTGGGTCTAAATTTACAGTATATGGGGTGAAACTATGACAATTGATGTTTTGGTGTGTGACATGGACGGCACACAGAGAGTGGAATCTCGGGAAGTTTCTGTTTTGGATACGACTCCCGCTCCGCAAACAGAAGAAAAGTAAAAAGGAAGGTGCAAAGTCATTTGGCTTTTGAACCTGTCAAGGAAAAGTAGACACTAAAAAAGGAAACATTAAAAGCCCAGTT
>CAZKMN010000091.1:0-7362 GCA_964553905.1 uncultured Oscillibacter sp. | reverse complement strand
GAAAGCTGATCCTTGGCGGCGTAGAGATTCCTTTTGAAAAGGGACTGCTGGGGCATTCGGACGCCGATGTGCTGACCCATGCCGTGATGGATGCGCTGGCTGGCGGCGCGAAATTGGGGGATATCGGGAAGCTGTTTCCGGATACGGACGCGCAATATGCCGGGATTTCCAGTTTGGAACTGCTGCGCCGTGTGGGGGCGCTGCTGCGGGAAAAAGGGTATACGATCTGTAATCTGGATGCGACGCTGTTGGCACAGGCACCCAAGGTCGGCCCTTATCGCACCCGGATGGAAGAGAATCTTGCCGCCGCTCTGGGAATTGACCGCGAACAGATCAACCTCAAGGCCACAACGGAAGAGGGACTGGGGTTTACCGGTTCCGGAGAGGGAATGGCGGCACACGCGGTCGCGCTGCTTGAAAAAAATTAAACGGAAACGCTGAGGGACGTGCATGAAGCACGTCTCTTTTTTGCACCTTGGGCGGTGAAAGTCATAGAATGGGGAGAGAGGAGGCGAAGTCTGTGGACCATTATTTGATCATCGCCCGTTCTGTGACCTATGCCCAGCGGATGCAGAGGTCGCTGGAAAAAAGCGGCATCCGTTGTCAGGTTTTTCGTGCGCCCAAAGGCTTGACTGCGTTTGGCTGCGCCTATGCCATACAGATCGAAACGGCCGATCTGCCGTTGGCTTTGCAGATTTTTCACAGGGAAGGATTCGACCCTGTTCAAATATTTTTGACCCAGCGCGGGTATGCCCGGGAGGTAACCTTATGATCTATTTTGACAGTGCTGCAACCACATTTCAAAAACCGATAACAGTGGCTGCTGCCGTTCAAAACGCCTTGGAGGCCATGAGCTCTCCGGGACGGGGCGGATATGCCTCCGCTATGCGGGCGGCGGACACGGTCTTTGCGTGCCGCTGCGAGCTGGCGGAGCTTTATGATCTCCCCAATCCGGAGAGGGTCGTGTTCACAATGAACGCCACACACGCCTTGAATCTTGCCATCAAAAGCTTGGTTCCGCCGGGCGGCAAGGCCGTTATCTCCGGATATGAACACAATGCCGTCACAAGACCGCTGGCGGCACTTGGAGCCGAGGTACGTGTGGCGGAGGCTCCACTGTTTTGCCCGGAGGCTGTTACGGCGGCGTTTGAGCGTCTTGTGACGCCGGACGTCAATACGGTGATCTGCAACCATGTCTCCAACGTCTTTGGCTTCATTCAGCCGGTAGAGGCGATTGCAGCGCTTTGCCAGAGCCGTGGAGTCCCCCTGATCGTGGACGCCTCTCAGTCTGCCGGATTGCTGCGTCTGGATCTCGCAAAATTGGGCGCGGCGTTTATCGCCATGCCCGGACACAAGGGCCTATACGGGCCACAGGGAACGGGCGTTTTGCTCTGCGGGGATGAGCCTGTAAAAACGCTCATAGAGGGTGGAACGGGCAGCCTTTCCATCCAGCAGGCGATGCCTGATTTTCTTCCCGACCGTCTGGAGGCGGGGACGCATAACGTGCCCGGCATCGCCGGACTTCTGGAAGGCGTCCGTTTTGTGCGGCGGCGGGGACCGGAGACGATCTGTCAGGGAGAGCGCGAGCTGACCCATCTGGCTGCGGAGGGACTGCGGGAGATTCCGGGACTTCATGTTTATGCACGGCCAGATTTGGCTGCACAGGCAGGCGTTGTGTCCTTTACCGCCCAAGAGTTCGACGTGGAGGAACTGGGGCGCGCGCTGGGAGAGCGGGGGATTGCCGTGCGCTGCGGGCTGCACTGTGCGCCAACGGCGCATCAAACGGCCGGGACGCTGGAAAGCGGCACCGTCCGCGTGAGCTTTTCCGATTGGAATACGCCGGAAGAGGTTGGACGTTTTCTGGAGGCCATCCGAGAAATTTTGCAGGAAAGACAGTGAATTTTCTGAACAGACCGTGAATTTTCGCGCGGTTTACCTTGCAATTTCATGGTATTTTTTATATAATAAAACCATTCATGACCTGAGAGGAATGATGACGCTTTCATGGAAGTAAAATTCGCAGAGCTGCCGGCGGTGATCCTCCGGTATTTGATGACGATCCAGATCACGGATTTGCTGGATATTGCCATCATGATCTTTGTGCTGTATAAAGTTTTCACGCTGGTGCAAAGTACGAAGGCAGCCAGCCTGCTAAAGGGACTGTTTGTCTTTTTGGCAGCGCTGATGCTGTCCTACGTGTTTCACCTCAACGGGATCAATTATATTATGAGCCGCATGGTGGAGTGGGGCGTTCTGGCGCTCATTGTGCTGTTTCAGCCGGAAATTCGCCGGATTTTGGAGCAGATGGGCAGTCGGCGCTTCATTGCCTTTTTTACCCATGCGGAAAGCGGCAATACGATGGAGCAGACCATCGGACAAACTGTTTTGGCCTGCTCTGAAATGTCCCAGACCCGCACCGGCGCCCTGATCGTGTTCGAGCGGGATATTTTGCTGGACGATATGGTTCGCAGCGGCACTGTGCTGGACGCTGCGGTTTCCAGCGAGCTTTTGAAGAATATTTTCTTCGTCAAGGCGCCGATGCACGACGGCGCCGTCATCATTCGGCACGGGCGCGTTCTGGGCGCCGGATGTATGCTTCCGCTGAGCAAAAATGTGAATCTCTCTCGGGATTTGGGAATGCGGCATCGCGCCGGCATTGGTATGAGTGAAAATTCCGACGCTGTGGTGGTGATCGTGTCGGAAGAGACCGGCTCCATCTCCGTTGCCATCGGGGGAATGCTGAAACGGCACCTGAAATCCGAGACGCTGGAAAATCTCCTGCGAAACGAGTTGTTGCCGGAGGATAGCAGCGAGGGGGACAAGCCGAAGTTTAGCCTGGCGGCGCTCACAGGTCTGCTGCCGATCCGAAAGAACGGAGGCCAGGACGATGAAGACAATGAATAAACTCAATCAGAAAAAATCGTTTTATATCGCATTGGCCGCTTTTGCGGCTGTTATCATTTGGATCTATGTGGATTTTACCGGAAGTCCGGACGGAACGGCTCGCGTGATTACGAAGGAATTCAAGGATATTCCCATTGAATATCTGGCGGACGATACCGTTTTGGCCGACCGGGGACTGATGCTTTTGGAAGACGGAACGGATACCACGGTGGATTTGACGCTGCAAGGCACGCGCTGGGACATTGCCCGGGTGGATCGGGAGGACATTCTGGTTCAGGCGGATCTTTCCAACATTACCACTACCGGCTCCCAGAGCGTTTCCAATAAGGCGGGCTTTACCGTGCGGGGCTTGGCGCAGGTGGTAGAGTTTTCCGACATCAAGCCCTTTATGGCGACAGTCAACATCGGAGAGCTTTACAGCAAGAGCGTGGATGTGCACTATGAGATCGCCGGCAACGTGGCGGAGGGCTATTCCGCAGGCGAATTGCAGCTCTCACCGACCTCTTTTGAGATTCGCGGACTGGAGGAGGCTATCGCTCCCGTCAGCTACGCCAAGGTGGTGCTGAATATCGGCGAGGACGCTACCGCAACGGTTTCCGAGACGTTACAGTATCAGCTTTACGACGAAAACGATCAGCTTTTGGAGCAATCCGGAATTCACAGCGACGTGGAGGAGATTCGGGTAACTCTGCCGGTGAATGTCACCAAGGAGCTGCTGTTGACCATGAATTTTCTGGAATCACCCGGCGCGAGACTTTCCAACGTGAAGTACACACTCGCGCCTGAGACCATCACTGTGACCGGCGATGCAGAGCAATTGAAAAACATTGACAAGCTGGTGCTGTCCGATTTTAATTTGCTGAATTTGAACAGCTCCACTATTTATAATTACACGATCCCCATTCCTGAGGGGTGCGAAAATCTCAGTGGCGTGACCCGGGCCACTTTGCAGGTGGCGTTTCAGGACATGGCGTCCGCAGAGGTCACCACAAACCGCTTCCGCTACACCAATCTTCCCGAGGGCAAGCATGTGAATGTCCTGACGGAAGAGCTGACGGTCAAGCTCTTTGGCACAAGCGAGGATCTTGCCGCAATCAGTGGGGAAAACGTGCTGGTTGTTGCGGATTTGACGGATTTTAGCGCCGCTGTGGGTAGTTACACGGTTCCTGCCACCGTTCAGATCGAAACAGGCGGCGACATTGGCGTTACCGGCACCTATCAGGTGCGGGTCAATATCACCGCCGCTCAGGAAGATACCGGTGAGACGCCGGAAGATGAAGCAACCACTCAAGAGTAATACAGGAGATGCAGTATGACACAAGTCGCAACCGTTCAACGAATTTTAGATGACAGCCATGCGGAAATTTCGGTTCCGCGCAAGTCGGCCTGCGGGCATGATTGCGAGGAATGCGCCGGATGCGGCGTTTCCGGCGCAGCTGTCCATGCAAAAGCCAGCAATTCCATTGGCGCACGTCCCGGGCAAAAGGTCGTGGTAGAGAGCAACACCAACAAAATGCTGCGAATTGTAGCGCTGGTTTATCTCATTCCGGTGGTGTTGTTTTTGGCGGGCTATTTAACCGCCGCCCTGCTGGGCGCCACTGTCGGCGTGCAGTACGGCGTTTCCATCGTGGGCTTTGCGGTTGGAATTGCAGCGGCCATTTTCTATGACCGGCGGCTGAAAGCGCAAGGCGGTCTGTCTTTCCGGATTGTTCGCCTGTTTTAATGTTTGGGTATGTGCGACCGCCGCTTCAGAATTTGCCTGAGGAGGAATCCCAACGGTTTCGGAGAATCTATTGCGGCCTTTGCCACACGTTGGGCCGAAGATACGGCGCAGCGGCGCGCTTTATTCTCAATTATGATTTCACCTATCTGGCCATTTTCCTGTCGGACCCGCAGGAGGGACAGTGCGCCCGAAGGCGATGCCTAGCCAGCCCGCTGAAAAAGCGGACATATGATACCGCCAGCGCCGCCATGGATTTGGCTGCGGATGAGAGCGTGATTTTGGCCTATTGGCAGATGCGCGACGGCGTTTCCGACCACGACTGGCTTCACGGGCTCAAGTATAGAGCCGTCTCCGAGCTTCTGGAACCGGCCTACCGAAAGGCGGCGGCTCTGCGGCCCGCATTTGATGACGCTACACGCCGCCAGTTGAAGCTTTTGGGAGAGCTGGAGCAAGAACAGTGTGCCTCTATGGATCGGGCGGCAGACGCCTTTGCGGTGCTTTTGGCTGCCGCTGCCGACGAGATGTACGAGCCCGACAGACGGCGGGTGTTGCATCAGCTTTTATACCATTTGGGCCGCTGGGTCTATCTGATTGACGCGGCGGATGATTTGAAGAAGGACGCCGTCTCCGGCAACTACAATCCGGTGGCGCTGCGCTTTGACTTGAAGGACGGCGTTTGGACGGAAGAGAGCCGCCACAGCTTCGCACAGACGCTGGACCACTCGATCCGCATGATGTCCACAGCTTTGGAGCTCTGGGAGTTTGGCTGCTGGAAGCCGATACTGGAAACGACTGTTTATCAGGGGCTCTTTCAGGTCGGCCACGCCGTGCTGGACGGGACTTATCGGGCCCGCACGCGAGGATTTTATCGAAAAAGCAAGAATGTTGAGGAAACCACATGAATGATCCGTATCAGGTTCTGGGAGTGCCCGAAACCGCCACTGACGAGGAAGTAAAGAAGGCCTATCGGGAATTGGCGAGAAAATATCACCCGGACAACTACCATGATAACCCACTGGCTGACTTGGCTCAGGAAAAAATGAAGGAGATCAACGCCGCGTATGAGGAGATCACCAAGGCTCGCAGCGGCGGACACGGGGGAGCTTCTCAGGCGAGCTACGGCGCAAACACTTATCAGCGCTACGGTTCGCAATCCTCGTCCGGCAGCTCGGTCCTTCAGCAGGTGCGGCTTGCCATCAATTCCGGGGATCTCAGCCGGGCTGAGGCGCTGCTTGCCAACTACGAAAATCATAACGGCGAGTGGAATTTCCTCAAGGGAGCGATTTGCTATCGGCGGGGCTGGCTGGATGAGGCGAAGCGCTACTATGAGACTGCCTGCCAGATGGAACCGGGAAATGCGGAGTATCGCTCGGCATTGAATTTTATGGAAAATGCCGGAAAGACTGCTTACCGGCCCAGTGGCGGGACATTTGGTACGGAGCTGTGCGGGAGCAATCCCTGCTTGAGCCTTTGCTGTGCCTATACGCTTTGTAATGGCGGCTATTGCTGCTTTTTCTAATGGATGATCGGGAGGAGAAGAGACGTGATTAAAAGTATGACCGGCTATGGCCGGGCCAGAGAGCTGTTACATCGCCGGGATATTACGGTCGAGGTTCGCTCTGTGAACAATCGCTATCTGGACTGTACCGTCAAAATGCCGCGGATGTATGCATTTGCGGAGGATGCGGTAAAGGGTCTGGTGCAAAAGGCAATTTCTCGTGGAAAGGTCGACGTGTACATCACCGTGGACGCGACGGCTGCCGATGTGGCAAAGGTATCCGTCAATCGGGAACTGGCGGAGAGCTACTTGCATGCGCTGGAGGAATTGGCAGGCGTGTGCGGCAGCGCGTCCTATCGGACGGCGCCCGAGACGCTGGCGCGGTTTCCCGATGTGCTGACTGTTACAAAGGCAGACGAGGATCTGGAAACTGTCAGCGCGGATCTCTGCACGGTTCTGAACGAGGCGCTGGAGGCATACAACGCAATGCGCGCTGTGGAAGGGGAGAAGCTGGCGCAGGATATTTCCGGCCGCCTCACGGCGATCGAGACCTACACTGCACAGGTCGAGGCCCGCTCGCCCGAGACGGTGACGGAATATCGGCAGAAACTGACGGCGCGGATGCAGGAGGTTTTGCAAAGCACCACGATCGACGAGCAGCGCATTTTGACGGAAGCTGCCATCTATGCCGATAAAATTGCCGTGGACGAGGAGACGGTCCGCCTCCGCAGCCATACCGCACAGCTTCGCACGATGCTTGCTGAAAATGAGCCCATGGGGCGGAAGATGGACTTCCTCATTCAGGAAGTCAATCGGGAATCCAACACCATCGGTTCCAAGTGCAACGACGTGGCGATCGCGCAGGTTGTTATCAATCTGAAAGCCGAAGTGGAAAAAATGCGGGAGCAGGTCCAAAATATTGAGTAAACCTGCCTTGCAGAAGGAATGAGAAATCATGAAGCTCATCAATATTGGATTTGGCAGTTTGGTGTCCCGGGATCGACTGGTTGCGATTGTCAGCCCAGATTCCGCCCCCATGAAGCGGATGATTCAGGAAACGCGAGAGCGCGGGATGCTGATCGACGCCACATACGGTCGCAAAACGGCGTCAATTTTGATTATGGACAGCGACCACGTGATCTTGTCTGCTCTTCCGCCGGAAAAATTCGGCCAACGGGCAGATACGATAGAGGAGACAGACTGATTTGATGCAAAAAGGGAAAACATTTATTATCTC
>CAZKMN010000090.1:0-7418 GCA_964553905.1 uncultured Oscillibacter sp. | reverse complement strand
GGTAATATTTAAAACGTCTCCAGTACGTGGACAATCGTGAATGTGGAGTGCCATACGAGAGAGCAAAAACACCTCCCGCCGATCATAGAGCACCTGATGGGTCAGGCCTCTTGCGTCGTAGTCATAGCCTGCAAAAACCGCAGCCTTGCTCATCAGAGCCCCTACACGTGCCCGCTCGTTGCAGTCGCAGTCGGCATACGTCAGCTCCTCCTGTCGAAAATAGCCGTTTGGAAGCAGCTTTTGTTGAAACCAGTCTGTCATTTCAAAAACACCTCTCCGCGTCTCCATTTTTCACACTGTCCGCTTATCACGGAAAGCGATATTGGGTTTTTCTTTTTTTTGGGAGCGACAATCATTGACATTTTGTCCTCTCGTGGTATGATGAAGATAACCAAATTGATTTGAGGAGGACTTTTCCAATGGACAAGAAAGTTGTTGCCACTACCAATGCTCCCGGCGCCATCGGCCCTTATTCTCAGGGCTGGGTTGTCGGCGATATGGTCTTCACCTCTGGCCAGATCCCTGTGAATCCCGCCACCGGCGAGATCCCCACCGGCATTGCCGCACAGGCTGAGCAGAGCTGCAAGAACGTCGGCGCTATTCTGGAAGCCGCCGGTGTGACGCTGGAGAGCGTCGTCAAGACCACCTGCTTCCTGGCTGAGATGGGCGACTTCGCTGCTTTCAACGAAGTTTATGCCAAGTTCTTCACCTCCAAGCCCGCTCGTAGCTGCGTCGCCGTGAAGGATCTGCCCAAGGGCGTCCTCTGCGAAGTCGAAGCAATCGCAACGAAGTAAGCAATCCTCTGCAAGAAAAAAGACCGGCCCCATGGGGCCGGTCCTTTTTGTCTCACTTTCGCAAACAGATCAGTCCCAGCGTATCCGGCCCACAATGACAAAAGATGGTGCAGCCGGCCTGACTTTCCACGATTTCTTCAAAGCGACCGTCTTCTTCCAGCGCCTGTCGCGCCGCCTCTTTCAGTCCGGGCGTGCGGCAGGTATCCACCAAAAATATGCGACGCGTATCCAAATCCGTTCGCTCCAAAATCCGCTCCCGGATGTACTCGCCCACCACTTTTTCCATGGAGCCACGGTACTTTTTCGTCACGGACATCCGCCCGTCGATGACCTCCACGCACGGATGCAGCTTCAGCAAATTGGCGCCCAGCGCCGTCACAGCGGAACAGCGTCCGCCCTTTTTCATGTAATCCAGCCGGTCCAGCACAAAGCTGGTCTCCACCCGGGATTTCAGAGACTCCAGAAGCTCCAAAATCTCCACAACAGACCGCCCCGTTTCCGCGGCCTCCGCCGCCGCAAGCACCAGCGCGCCGTGGCCCGTGCTGAGGTTGGAGGAATCCACCACGTAAACCTCTGGAATTTCCCCCGCCGCCAGACGGGCATTTTGGTAGCAACTGGAAAACCCCATTCCGATGTTGATGTGGATCACCGCGTCATAACGGGCAGCCATTGCATAAAACAGCTCCGCATAATCCACAATGTTCACGGCGTTGGTCGTAGTAATCTCACCGCCGGCATCCACATGAGCGGCGATGTCTGCCGTGTGGATGTCCACTCCGTCCTGATAGAGTTTCCCCGCCTTCACAATTCCCAGCGGTATCACTGAAATGTCGTGCCGCTGCAAGAGCTGACGCGGCAAATCACATGTACTGTCGGTGGTAATTTTGATCATGCAGTTAACGCTCCTTTTAGTTTGTCAAATCAGCTCTCATGCTCCGCGCATGAGATGAACTCATTTCCTCTTGAGGCATTATTTTAACATAGTTTTTTGCAAAATACCAGCCCTTATCTATGAGGTTTTTGCAATTTCTTCTCATTTTTTGGAAGAACCTCCAAAGGTTGCCCAAATTTGATTTTGCTGATGCATCGTACATTCTTGATCCGCCGCTTGCAGTTATGCATTGCAAAGGGACTTACTCCATGGTATACTGCTGTCATGACAACGTAGGGAGGGATTTTCATGTGCGCCGAGGAACGCCGCGAGGCCATTTTAACCTTGCTCATCCAGTCTCATCAGCCTGTCAGCGCCACGGCGCTTGCGGGAAGATTTGGCGTCAGCCGTCAAATCATCGTAGGGGACATCGCGCTGCTGCGCGCTGCCGGGGGGGAGATCTCCGCCACCCCCCGCGGGTATGTCATCCTTCCCCGCCCTGCCGGAATTCTCCATCAAATTGCCTGCCGCCACAGCCCCTCTCAGATGGGCGCAGAGCTGGAAGCCATGGTGGATCAGGGCTGTACGGTTTTGGATGTGATTGTGGAGCACCCGCTTTACGGACAGCTCACCGGCCCGCTCCAACTTTCCAACCGCTACGAAATTTCTCAATTTCTCGCTCGCTGCGCCCAGTTTGACGCGCAGCCGCTCTCTGCCCTAACTGAAGGCATCCACCTCCACACCCTCTCCTGCCCGGACGAGAGCGCCTATCGCCGCGTCCTCGCCTCTCTCTCCGCGCTGGGTGTTTTGCTGACTGTGGAAGAGCCTCCCGCTCCACTTTCTCGTTGAAAAAACACATTGACAAGCCGACTATTCCTGTGTATGATGTGGTTTACAGGTGTCTTGACACCAGTAAACCACATTTACTTTTTGAAAGAACAGGTGGAACCTATGGAACAGCTCAAGCTCTTTTTGAAACGAAAAAACATTGTGATCTCTGCCAAGCGCTATGGCATTGACGCGCTGGGCGCCATGGCGCAGGGACTTTTTTGCTCCCTTTTGATCGGAACCATCATCAAAACGCTGGGCCAGCAGACAGGCGTTTCTTTCTTGGTGGATATGGGCCAATACGCTCTTGAAATGGCAGGTCCGGCCATGGCCGTAGCCATCGGTTACGCTCTGCAAGCCGATCCCATGGTGCTTTTTTCGCTGGTAGGCGTGGGTTGGGCCGCCAACAAGCTGGGCGGCGCAGGCGGCCCGCTGGCTGTGCTGTTCATCGCGATCATTGCCGCGGAATGCGGCAAAATGGTATCCAAGGAGACGAAAGTAGACATTCTGGTCACACCGGCTGTGACGGTTTTGGTGGGAACCGCGCTGTCTATGGTCATTGCTCCGCCTATCGGCGCGGCAGCCAATGTCTTTGGTCAGCTCATTATGAACGCAACCACGCTCCAGCCCTTCTGGATGGGCATCGCCGTGAGCGTGCTGGTCGGCATTGCGCTGACGCTGCCCATCTCCTCCGCCGCCATCTGCGCCGTTTTGAAGCTGACCGGTCTTGCCGGCGGAGCGGCTGTCGCGGGCTGTTGCGCGCAAATGGTGGGCTTCGCCGTGATGAGCTTTCGCGAAAACCGCTGGGGCGGCCTCATCTCTCAGGGCATCGGCACCTCCATGCTGCAAATGCCCAACATCGTCCGCAATCCGCGCATTTGGATTGCGCCCATCGTCACCTCCGCCATCACCGGCCCGATTGCCACCTGTCTTTTCGGCATGGAAATGAACGGCGCACCGGTGTCCTCCGGCATGGGCACCTGCGGTCTTGTGGGGCAAATCGGCGTCTATACCGGCTGGATCGCCCCCAGTGAAGACGCTCTGGCCATGGGCGCCACCGCCATCGTGCCCGGTGCTTTGGATTGGGCGGGACTGCTTTTGGTGTGCTTCATTCTTCCCGCCATTCTCTGCCCCCTTATCAATCTTCTCTGCCGAAAACTCGGCTGGGTGAAAGACGGCGACCTGACGCTTTCCTGATTTGGTTGTCCATAAAAAAAGCAGACGTCAAAGACGTCTGCTTTTTTGCATCTTACTCGGTGTAGCCGTAAAGCCCCCGGACGGAAACCTCCCCGGAACGGATGGTCCGCTGTTGACCGTTTGCATCCCGCACGATCAGGCCGAATTGCTCGTCGATGTCCAGCGCTTCCGCCGTTTCCCGTTCACCGGAGGGCTTCAACAACTGCACGCGCTTGCCCAAATTCACGCAGTCTTTTCGATAGGCCTCCAGATAGGGCCGCCATAGCCCGGCTCGCAGAGCGGTGTCCATGCGATCCAGCGCGGCAATTTCCTCCGCCGCCAAAGCGGGACGCGACACCGCTCGTCCCAGCTCCTGCTCCAAAGAGGTTGCAATTTCCCGTAGCTCGGGCGAAAAATCTTCAGGGTGCTGAGAGACGTTCAGTCCAATGCCAACCGCCAAGAATTGCAATCGTCCGGTTTCCGCCTCCAACGAAAGCTCCGTCAAAATGCCGCAGAGTTTTTTCCCGTTCAAAACCGGGTCGTTGGGCCATTTCAACTGAGGCCGCACGCCGCACACCCGCTCCACCGCCTCGCACACCGCAACGCCCGTCATCGCCGTGACCGGCAACAGCTTCTCTACCGGCAGCGCGGGCCGCAGCAGCGCCGTGAGGTAGATTCCCCGATCCGGCGGAGACTGAAAGCTGCGATCCATGCGCCCCCGTCCGGCCGTTTGTGCATTTGCCACCACCACGGTGCCGTCCGCAGCGCCGGTGAGCGCAATCTGCTTGACATACGTATTGGTGGAATCGATCTCATCAAAGCACTGAATCTCCCGCCCCACCCGCGCCGTGGGCCCAAGGTGCTGCCGGATCTCCGTCTCCGTCAGGGCATCGGGCGCAGAGCGCAGGCAATAGCCAAGCCCGCTTCGCGCCTCCACGGTGTAGCCTGCCTTTCGCAGCGCCTCCACCGACTTCCACACGGCAGCACGGCTCAGTCCAAGCTGGCGGCTCAGTTCCTCTCCGGACAGATACGCCCCGTTTCCGGCGCGCAGCAGCGACAGCACGGCTTCTCCTCTCACGGTCTTTCCTCCCTTTTATCCCGCCGAAGCAGGCGCTTCGATTGGCAGTCAATTGTCAATTTTCAGAGGTCCCGGCAGGCATTTCTGTCGGCGCTTCTGTTGAATTCCCCACTGGGGGTTGCGCCGCCGCTTCTGTCGTTGATTCCGCAGGCGCTTCTGTCGGCGCTCCTATCGCCGCTTCTGTCGGCGTTTCTGTCGGCGCATCCGCCGGAGCTACCCCGCGCTCCACCGCCTGCACCACCCACCGGGTCGCGTGACCGTTTCCCGTACAGGTGGAGAGCGTCAGCACCCGGTCATACACCTTGGGGATCACACCGGTCTTGATGACCGAAAGGCTCTGGCACTCGTCCAAAAACGCCTGCTTCGCCGCCGTGTCCGCAAACGCCAGACGATACGTCTCGCCCTGAGTGCTGACCTCGTAAGCGGAAAAGATCTCATAGGTATGGCTTCCCGCGTCATCAGTCACGTAAACATAGGGATGCGCCTGCCAGTAGCTCTGTTTTTTATAATGCTTGAGGGAGGCAAACATGGAGCCGTTATTCATGCGATGCCCATAGATTAGGGTGTTAAAATCGCTGAAATCCGGATGGTTATACTGCTCCATAAAGATTGCGCCTACCACGCTGGACCATTTTTTCCAAGTGTGATTCAGGTAATAGTCGTTGTCCTCGCCCTGAACAATCGGGTAGGAAAGCACCGTTCCGGGAATGACGATCCAGCCCAGCACGTCGGGATTGACCTCCCGCAGGAATCTCTTCCGCCACTACTTCATCCTCCGTCTGGGCGGGCGACTGCGGCGGCAGCTCGCTGAGATCGGGCAGCTCCACCAGCGTTTCGGCCTCGGCATAAATCTCCTCGCCCTGCTTATATTCTTCGTTTCGATAAAGCAGCATGGCGAGACTGCCAAGGAAAACTGCGGTCAGCAAAACAAGCAGCGCCACACGGAACTTTTTCTTCAAGATATCTCTCCCTCCTTCTGGGTGGAAGTGGATTTATTATAGCGGTTTCCCGAAAAAAAGGCAAGGGCCCGGACCGTAGTCCGGGCCCTTGCAGGGAATGGCTCTTACTGAGCATCCTCCTTGCGCTTCTTGCCGGAGAGGGCCAGATACACAAGGCCGATTCCGGAAGCAGCCGCTGCCAGAACCCATGCAACCAGACTATCGCCGGTCTTGGGGGCCTCAGCCATCGGGACGACGGGCTCTTCCAGCTCCGTCACAGGCTGCTCGACAGTGGGAACTTCCACATCAGGAAGCTCGGTGGTGGGGACTTCCTCGTCAGGGACAACGATGTTATCGAAGGGGCCCTCGCCGGGCTTGTAACCCTTATCATCGTCATCGTCATCATCATCGCGAATCGCTCTTGTACGATTGTAAGACATGATAATCTGATTTGCATCGTCCTTGCTCAAAACCACGCTGGTGCCGGAGGTAAATTCATACGTGTACCCATTGTAGTCCGTCACAGGGGTAACATCGGTATTGCCATCAATGGTTGCGCCGATCTTGCCTGTGCCGCCCACGCCGTCGACAGAATCCTCCAGTTGGCCGTTGACGTGGTATTCATGGCGGACTGCATAGGTGGCGTCGCCGGGATCAGAGCTGCTGGTCTTGACATATTCCACAGTGACAGCGCTTTCGCTCCGCTCCAGCTCGAAGGTCAGCTTGCTCGCATCGGTGCGGCAATGATAATCGCCGGTATCGCTGTCAGGAACTGCGGTGAACTCAGCGCCCACATAGATGCCGTTGGTGATGAGGCCCTTGTCGTTGCGCTCGGTCTCAACCAAAGTCTCGTGGCTGAGATCGGCGTTCTTGGTCTCAACAGAGGTATAGGTGTCCAGATCGAAGTAGTCGTGCTTCACCAGAACAGAAGCATCCTGACGGCTGTCCTGATACATCACGAATTCAACTGTGATCACGTTTCCACCCTCAGAAACGCGGAAGGTTCTGTTCTTGCCGGCATCCTCATCATCCAGAGTGACCTTGGTGACATCATCACTGGTAAAGGTCAGATAGCGGTCGCTGGCGGTAAACTGCTCGCCAACATACAAGTTGAACGGGACATCGCTTCCGTCAAATTCCATAGTGGCAAGGACTTCCTTGGTGGAATACTCCACCAGGGACGCTTTGTAGTTCACAATCACGTTGGCCTTCATGGGATAGTGGTCTTTGGTGTAAGTCCAATCCACATAGAGGACCTTGGTCTCCTTGCCGTCCAGCATAACGGTCTGGATGTTATCGGCAGAAATTGCATAAGAAGCCTCGGGAGCCGTCAGAATGTCATAGCCCATGGTTTTAGACGTGTTTTTCGTGCTGAATACGTTATTCACGTAGTAGCCGGGAAGCACATCGTCGGTGGTGTCCTTCACAGGCGTGCCGGGAATCATCTTGCCGGTATCCACATCATACTCGTTGACGATACGATAGTGGCGGACAATCACGGTAACAGGGGTCAGGTCCTCCACTTCCCGCAGATAGCACAAGGTGATGGCGGTGGGATTTTCTTTGTCGCCCAGAATGACATTCTCGTATTTGTCGTTGGTCAGCTGAGCGTTGAAGTCAAACTTGCCATCGGCAGTTACGATGCTGCTCTCGGGGGTCACGGACCACTTTTGGCCTGCGTACAGCTTGTCGTCCTCGGCGGTGGGATAGGTCACCGGCGTGCCGGTCACCTG
>CAZKMN010000089.1:0-7420 GCA_964553905.1 uncultured Oscillibacter sp. | reverse complement strand
AAGACCTGCTATCTGACATTTCAGGAATATTTTGAAAAGCTGGGCACGGACCCCCGCCGCTGGGGAAAGCCCACTGCCGCCCTGCTGGGCGCACTGTCCGCGCAGTTGGATCTCCAATGCGCTGCCATCGGCGGCAAGGACTCCATGTCCGGGTCGTTCAACGATCTGGACGTGCCGCCCACGCTTGTCTCTTTCGCGGTTTCTCCCGGCAAGGTTCAGCACATCCTCTCCAGTGAATACCAAGCGCCGGGACACGAGGTGTATCTACTCTCCCCTGAGACGGACGCGGACGGCGATTTGGTGCCGGAGAGCCTTTGCGCCGTGCTGGACACGGCGCAAAGAGCCATTGCATCCGGCAAGGTGGTCAGCGCCTCCGTGGTGGGATACGGCGGCATTGCAGCCTCCTGCATGAAATCCTGCTTTGGCAACGCCCTTGGCTTTTCCTTCAATGATGCGTTTCTTTGTGCAGACCTCTTCACACACAAAAGTGCCTCGCTGCTGTTGGAGGTCACGGAGCCTCTGGACTGTGGCGTATGCATAGGCGTGACCAATTCCAGCGGCTCGATCTGCTGCGAATGCGAATCCGTGACGCTTGCGGAGCTCACCGTCCCTTATGACGCGGCGCTGGAGGAGATCTTCCCCATGCGTCCGGCAAAGGAGGACTGCGGCGCTGTTCCCCTCCTGCGCTCTGAGCCGGTGAAGCGGACGGGGCCAAAGCTCGGCGTTGCCGCACCACGGGTGCTGATTCCCGTGTTCCCCGGCACCAACTGCGAATACGACAGTGCCAGAGCCGTGGAGCGGGCAGGGCTCACGCCGGAGATTTTTGTTTTGAACAACCAGTCCGCCGCCGGCGTGGCAGACTCTGCCACCCGCTTTGCCCAAGCCGCCCGGGAAAGTCAGATTATCTTCCTGCCCGGCGGATTCTCCGGCGGCGACGAGCCGGACGGTTCCGGAAAATTTATCACGGCTTTCTTCCGCAATCCCGCCGTATGTGACGCCACCATGGAGCTTTTGCGCCATCGGGACGGGCTGATGCTTGGAATTTGCAACGGCTTTCAGGCGCTGATCAAGCTGGGTCTGGTCCCCTACGGTGAAATTCTAGACACAGACGAAGCCTGCCCCACTTTGAGCTATAACCAGTTGGGACGGCATCAGTCCAAGATCGTTCGCACGCGGGTGGCCTCCAACCGCTCGCCGTGGCTGGCGCGGATGCAGGTGGACGATGTGGTGAGCGTTCCCATCTCCCACGGGGAAGGTCGCTTCCTCTGCCGGGAAGAGCTGGTGCAAAAGCTGGCGGAAAACGGGCAGATCGCCACCCAGTATGTGGACCTCACCGGCGTTCCCACGATGGATGTGGCATTCAATCCCAACGGGTCTTTCTGGGCTGTGGAGGGCATTACCTCTCCGGATGGACGGATCTTGGGCAAGATGGGCCACGCCGAGCGCGTGGGCCGTGGGCTCTATCAAAACGTCCCGGGCAACTACGATCTCCATCTTTTTGACGCCGCCAAGGATTATTTTACGGTTTGAGTTGTATTTTTTCAAAAATCTGGTAAGATCATACTTTAATCATACTTTTGAAACGAGGTGGCCGCATGGCATACTTTTTCAATGAGCCCTCCCACACCTTTAGCGAATATCTGCTGGTCCCCGGCTATTCTTCCGCAGAATGCGTTCCCGCGAACGTCTCTTTGCAAACGCCGGTCGTCAAATTTAAGCGGGGAGAGGAATGTCCCCTCACCATGAACGTCCCCATGGTTTCCGCCGTGATGCAGTCCGTGTCTGGCGAGGGCATGGGAATCGGCCTCGCCAAAGAGGGCGGTATCGCGTTTATCTATGTCTCTCAGCCCATTGAGCAGCAGGCGGAAATGGTCCGCCGGGTGAAGAATTACAAGGCTGGTTTCGTGTTCAGCGACTCCAACTTGCGCTTGGAGGACACGCTGGCGGATGTGCTGGCCCTGAAGGAGCGCACCGGGCACTCCACCATGGCAGTCACGGCAGACGGCACCGGCAGCGGGCGGCTGCTGGGACTGGTCACCAGCCGGGATTACCGCGTGAGCCGCATGGACCCCACCACGCCTGTCACAGACTTTATGACGCCGTTTGAAAAGCTGGTCTACGCGCCCGAGGGCACCAGCTTGAAAGCTGCCAATGACATCATCTGGGATCACAAACTCAACGCGCTGCCCATTGTGGCAAAGGACGGTCATCTGGTGGCATTCGTATTCCGCAAGGACTATGATTCCCACAAGGGGAACCCGCTGGAGCTGTTGGACGGTCAAAAGCGTTATGTGGTCGGCGCGGGCATCAACACCCGGGACTATGCCGAGCGCGTGCCCGCACTGGTGGAAGCCGGCGTGGACGTGCTGGTGATCGATTCGTCCGAGGGCTATTCCGAGTGGCAAAAGCGCACGCTGGAATGGATTCGCCAGCGCTACGGCAACACCGTCAAAGTGGGCGCGGGCAACGTGGTGGATGGAGAGGGCTTCCGCTTTTTGGCAGACGCCGGAGCCGACTTTGTGAAAATCGGCATCGGCGGCGGCTCGATCTGCATTACCCGGGAAACCAAGGGCATCGGCCGGGGACAGGCCACCGCCGTGATCGATGTGGCGACTGAGCGGGACCGGTACTTCGAGGAAACCGGCGTCTACGTCCCCATCTGCGCCGACGGCGGCATCGTGCAGGATTACCACATCACGCTGGCGCTGGCCATGGGCGCGGATTTCTGCATGCTGGGCCGGTACTTCTCCCGTTTCGACGAGTCCCCCACCAGCAAGGTCCTCATTGGCGGCAGCTACATGAAGGAGTACTGGGGCGAGGGCAGCGCCCGTGCCCGTAACTGGCAGCGCTACGATCTGGGTGGAGACAAGAAGCTCTCCTTTGAAGAGGGCGTGGATTCTTACGTGCCCTATGCAGGTGCGCTGTCCGATGGGATGGCCACCACCTTGGCCAAGGTCCGCTCCACCATGTGTAACTGCGGTGCGCTGACTATTCCCGAGCTGCGCGAGAAAGCAAAGCTGACGCTGGTCTCCTCCGTTTCCATTGTGGAAGGCGGCGCGCACGATGTACTGCTGAAGGACACCACCAATCCCTCCGGCAGAAACTAATTCTCTCTTTTCCCCCTCCCCCGAACGCGCGTGCGTTTGGGGGAGGATTTCCTTTACTTCTTTCGACTTTTCCGCATAATTTAATCGTTTATCTTGGAATTTTGCGAAAAGTCTTGTATTTTGTGTCGAACGCCTTATAATGGAAGAAATCAGTTGAAACAGGAGCTGGCAGATCATGCAGAAAAAACCGCGTATTTTAGTTGTTGGCAGCTTTGTGATGGACGTGATCGCCACCACGGAGCGTGTTCCCGGCGCCGGGCAAACCGTTTACGGGAAATCCTTTCACACCGCCCCGGGCGGAAAGGGCGCAAATCAGGCCCTGCAATGCGCCCGCTTGGGCGCGCAGGTGACCATGATGGGCTGCGTAGGTGATGATCTTTTTGGCCGTGAGCTGTTGGAGACGCCTCGCGCCTCTGGCGTAGACGTCAGTCACGTGCTGGTGCGGCAAGGAATTTCCTCTGGCGTGGGACACGTCATGCTGCACGTCAGCGGACGCACCGCGCAAAACCGTATCGTTGTCATTCCCGGTGCAAACCGAACGCTTACAGTCGATGAAGTCGCTTGGATTCAACCCGAAATCGGCACCTACGACATGGTGCTGCTGCAATTGGAAGTGCCGCTGGAGGTCAATCGCGCCGTGGCTCGCTGGGCAAAGGAAGCCGGTGTGCCGGTCATGCTGAACCCCGCTCCCGCCACCGATCTGGACGAGGAGCTGCTGCGATACGTGACCTATCTCACTCCAAACGAGCAGGAGGCCTCCGCCGAGACAGGGCTTCCCCTGCGGCTGGATGAAACGGGGCTGCGGCGGGACGACTTGCAGGAAATCGCCGCCGCACTCTGGAGCAAGGGCGTGAAAAACGTCATCATCACGCTGGGCGGCAGCGGCTCCGCCGTTGTAGGGCCCGACTCGATCCAATACATTCCCTGTGTCAGAATGGAACACGTGGCTGACCCCACCGCCGCCGGAGATTCCTTTGTCGGTGCGCTGTCCGTGGCGCTCACCGTGGGTCTTCCTCAGGAACAGGCACTGGCTTTTGCCAGCCACACCGCCGCCATCACCGTCTCCCGCATGGGCGCGATGCCCTCTCTGCCAACGCTGGAAGAGGTTCTCTCCCTGCTACGGGAGCGGGACTATCAGGGCTTTGACATCGCCATGCTGGATGCGCTGCGCTGACTTTTCAAACGCCACAGGAGGCCCGACTTTTGTCGGGCCTCCTGTGGCGTTTCCCTGTTCTTTTTACCAGATGTGATAGGGCTCGCTGCCGCGCTGAGTGAGCTTTTCCTCCAGCCAGTTTTGCAGGGCCTCCACGCCCTCCTCTGTCCAGGGAAACGTCTCGCTCTCCACATCCTGCGCCAGCTCAAAGCTGGTGTTTTCATACACCCATGCCTGAATGCTGCCGTCGTTCATCCAGCCCTTTCGCTCAAACCGATAGCGAAAGGTCCCAAGACTTCCAGGATACACCGAAGCCTTTGTAAAAAACGACAACGTCAGGAAATCGAAATGGCGTTCCATTCCTCGTCCTCCTCACTCATCCCTCTGCGCCGGAGAAAAATTTTCCCGCAGCGTTTTTAAATTCTGTTCCATCAGCGACACGTAGGTGGCGCCCTCCGACAGCTCCGTCGCAGAGACATTGTGGCAGGTGTGGAACATCGCGGTGTGTGCGCCGGTGGCCTCTGCAATGCTGTCCGCCACCAGATGGTTTGAAAACTCAATATACCACACCGTGGAAATCTGCTCTTTTTGGACTTTGTCCGTCAAATACGCAATCGTGGCGGCTGACGGCTCTGTCTGCGTGCTGCATCCCGGAAACGCGGCATAGTAAGATAGTCCGTATTCCTCCGCGAAATAGCGCAGGGGAAAGCGGTCGCCAAAGACGATGGTCCGATCGGGCAGCGTGTCAAAAAAAGCTGCAAATTCCCCGTCCAGCGCCTCGATCTTTTCCGCGTAGGCCTCGGTTCCGGCCCGATAGTCCGCCTCATGCGCCTGATCCAGCGTCTCCAGCTCCGCGCCGATGGCGCGGGTGATGGCGGCGGCATTGCGGGGCGACGTCCAGACATGCTCGTCATACTCCACCACGCTGCCCAGCTCTTCCCCGTGGTCCGTTTCCTCCTGCATCCCCTCCACGGTTTCCTCTTCCAGCAGTTCCACGCAGTCCAGCATCTTCAAGGTGGCCCCGGTGGGCGCCGCCGCAGAGAGGATCGTGTCCACCCACGCATCCGATTCGCCGCCCAGATACACAAACAGATCGCAGTTTTGCACAGCCAGAATATCCGCAGGCGTCGGCTCATAGGAATGGCTCTCCGCGCCGGGAGGCAACAGCAGCGTCACGTCGGCGTGCTCCCCCGCCACAGCGCGGGCAAAGTCGTAGCCGGGGAAAATGGTGGCCACAATTTGCAGCCGGTCAGACCGATCCGGCGCAGAGGGCTGACCGCAGCCGGTCAGCACCAGCGCGCACAAAAGAACCAAACATCCGATTTTTTTCACAATGATGCCCCTTTGAATTTGAGAATGATTTTCAAATGTTATCATAGCACAGCATTTTTCAAAAAGCAAGTCCCTTTCCGTCTGCGCTGATGTTTTTGCTTTTCTCACATGCGGGCGTGCAAACGGACCTGCCGTCTGCCTGTCGCAGACGGCAAGTCCGTAAAGCCTCCACTGGGAACCCGCAATTTTTCACAACGAATGTTCCATTGCGCGCAAAATTCAGGGTTTTTTCTTCTTGGGTACTCTCCGCGTATCGTTTTTGATGCGGGCCTGTTCCAGATAATCCTGCTCCGCAGATTTCTTGCTGGGCACAAAGCTCTGGGCGGCAGTCCGCCTGCGGCCCTTGCTCTTTGCATAGAAAAAGCCGGTGACGGAAAACACCACAGCCCCGATGAAGTTCACAAAAAGGTCCTTCATGGTGTCAATGAGCCCAATATCCAGATATCCGCCCAGTCCCAGACTCTCCCCATTGATGATCACGTCCTGAATGCCCGGCACCGTTATGACCCGATTGGTCTTTGTGGTATCCAGCGCCACCGTGTAAAGGGCGTGGATCACGGTGTCCTTCTGCATATCCGAGTGGAAGAAAAAGTCCATACCAAACTCAAAAAACTCCCACAGCACGCCGATGGTCATGGAAAAGCAAAACGCCATCAGCGCCAGAAAGAACGGGGAGAGATCGAAGGTCAGCCGCTCGTCGTCGTTGAGCAGCATTACCATGGAAAAGCCCACCGCAGCGGCTAAAAAGCCGTTGATGGTATGAAGCATGGTGTCCCAACCCGGAATGATCTGATAAAAGGCGTTGACTTCGCCTAAAATTTCCGCCGCGAAAATAAAACACAGCACCGTGATTTCCAGTGCCGGTGGCAGCTCAATCCGCAGCCGCACCTGAATCCAGCTCGGCACATAGAGCAGCAGCAGCGTCAGCACGCAAAAGAACGCACTTTCATAGCTGTGCAGCATGATCTGGCGCACCAGCACCACGATCACCAGAAGACGCAGCGTATAAAACACTAGGAAGGAGCTTTTATGTTCTCGCAGCTCCCGCGCCATGGCCTGTTTCAAATTTTGCTTTTCCCATCTTCTCTTGTGCTTTTTTCCTTCGCCGTTTTTCTTATTCATGGCGTGTCTCCCTTCAAATTTGTTCTTGCAAAGCAGGCGCTCCGCGAGAAGCCCTCGCCTCGCGAATCCGGCTCAAAAGCTGTTCCAGATCCCGGCAGATCAGCGTGGGCGGCGTCTCACTGACGGCGGCGTCTGCCGCCGAAGCCTCCCCGGTGAGCACCAGCACAGTATCCACTCCCGCGTGAACGCCGCAGGCGATATCCGTATAAAGGCGGTCCCCAATCATCAAAGTCTCCTCCGGCGTGCAGCCTGTTTCCGCCAGCGCCAGCGAGATCATGGTGGGGTCCGGTTTTCCGATAAATGTAGGATGGCGGCCTGCTGCACGGGTAATCATCTCGCAGATTGCGCCGCAGTCCGGCACAAAGCCAAACAGCGTGGGACAGGCCCAGTCCGGATTTGTGGCCAGAAAATCCACGCCCCGGGCAAGCAGGCGGCAGGCGTTTTCCACCTTTTCGTAGGTCAAATCCGTATCAAACGCCGCCAGCACCACGGTCACATCGTCATCCGGTTTTGTCCGCAGCGCAAAGCCCGCCTCCTCCAGTTGTCGACAAAAGGAGGCTGTGCCCACCACATAGTATATGTCTTGCGCCGAGCGATTTCGCCGCAGATAATAGATGGTTGCCTCCACCGCAGTGAGAAATTCCTCCCGCGACGCCGCGACGCCCAAGCGGCGCAGCTTCTCCAAGCCCGCATCTACGCCGCGGGA
>CAZKMN010000088.1:0-7564 GCA_964553905.1 uncultured Oscillibacter sp. | reverse complement strand
GACGCCGCCATCGGCTTTATGAAGGAATACGGCTGCACCAACATCAAGCTCATGGTCCTGCTGGCTGCACCCGAGGGAATCAAGCGGATTCAGGAAAAGCATCCGGATGTGGACATCTACTGCGGCGCAGTTGACGACCATCTGAACGAAAACGGTTATATCGTCCCCGGTCTGGGCGACGCCGGCGACCGCATTTTCGGCACGAAATAAGCCCATTGCACTTAAAAAAAGCGCTCCGAAAATTCGGAGCGCTTTTTGGATTTATCCAGATCGTTACAGCACGTAAAAATACACAGCCAGATAGTGGAAGAGGGAGCCTGCCAGAATCAGCAGGTGGAACAGCTCATGGAAGGTCCACTCTGCGGAGAGGTTCGGTTTTTTGATCGCGTAAAACACCGCGCCCACGGAATAGCACACACCGCCAAGGGCCACCAGTGTCAGGCAGGGCTGGCCAATGGAGGAGAAGTCCTTTGCCACAAACAAAATCGCCCAGCCCATAGCGAGGTAGAGCAGCGTGGAAAACACACGCGGGGCATTGATCCAAAGCAGCTTCACCAAAACGCCCGCAAGCGCCACCGCCCAAAGAGCCAGGCAAAACCGCTTCCCCGTCGGCTGCGGCAGCAACACCATGGAAAACGGCGTATAACTGCCGGCAATCAGCACATAGATCATGCTGTGATCCACTTTCCGCAAGCGGCGCTTGACGCCAAGAGAATCCGCGTCCCCGGGGTAAAAATGATAGATGGCGCTGGCAGAATACAGCGCGATCATGGAAAGGCAAAAGCACATGGCGGAGGCCAGCGCCAGCATGGGCGCTCCGATCCGCACAGCGCGAATCAACAGGAAAAAGCCCCCGGCAAAGGCCGCGGTAGCGCCAATGGCGTGGGTTCCGCAGCTCACAGGGTCTTGCGCGTGATTGAAAAATTGATGCATGAATCTCGTCTCCTCCGCAGGTAAGCGTCAGTCAAATCGTGTAATATGGTTTGTAATATTATATTACACGATGTCAATATAAGTTGCAAGTAGTTTCTGCAAAATTTTTTTCTGAATACGCACAACGCAAAAAAACTTCCGCCCGATGACAACTCGTCAACAGGCGGAAGCTTTTTAAAAAACGCGGGTTTTTAATCCCAGAATTCCGTTTTGCCCTGCATTCCGATGGAAGCAGCATGGAACACCGGATCTTTTCCGTCCTTCTTCTGCCGGGTATAGTCTCCCAGCGCCAGCAGGGCGGGTTTTGCCAGAATCAGGATCACCGGCAGGTTGATGAGTGCCATGCATCCCATCAGCACATCCGCCAGATCCCACGCCAGCGAGAAGTCCAGCAGCGCTCCGAAGAACACGATGACCACGGCGATTGCACGAAAAATGGTCAGCTCTCTGCGGCCCGGGTCCCGGCGCAGCAGATAGGCGAGGTTGCTCTCGCAGTAATAATAATTGCCCAGAATGGTGGTAAATGCAAAGAGCAGCATGGCGCCCGTGATAAACCACAGTCCAAAGGGGCCAAACGTTCCGGACAGCGCGGACTGCACATAGGGGACGCCTTTGAGCGCCTCGGTGGGCTCCACGCCCGAGCAAAGGCACAAAAACGCCGTTGCGGAGCAAATGAGCAGCGTGTCGATGAAGACGGAGAGCATTTGCACAAGGCCCTGCTTGACCGGATGGGACACCATGGCGGCCGCAGCGGCATTGGGCGCGGAGCCCACGCCGGCCTCGTTGGAGAAGAGGCCACGCTTGATTCCATACATCATGGCAGAGCCGGTGAAGCCGCCGAAAATTGCCTGAAAATCAAATGCATTTTCAAAAATGGAGGCAAACATGCCGGCGAGGAGATCGCCATGGAGAACGATCATCGCCACAGCCATCAGCACATACGCGCCGCCCATGATGGGCACCAGCACGCTGGTGACTGAGGTGAGCCGCTTTCCGCCGCCAAAAATGCAAACGCCCGTGACCAGCGCCAGAATCGCGCCGGCAATATAGGGTGTTGCTTTGGAATAGAACTCATACTCGGCAAAGGAATTCACCAGATTAAAGGAGGCCACCATATTAAAGCCGACCATATACGTCAAAATCAGGGACACGGCAAAGACCGCAGCCAGACCGCGGCTTCCAAGCGCAGCCTGAATATAATATGCGGGGCCACCCCGGCTGCCGCCCTTTCCGTCCTTTACCTTATAGATCTGGGCCAGCGTGCTTTCGATGAACGCGGACGCGCCGCCCAAGATGGCGATGATCCACATCCAAAAGACGCTGCCCACACCGCCCAGACAAAGCGCAGCGGAAACACCCGCGATGTTGCCCGTTCCCACGCGGGAAGCCGTGGAGATCATCAGGGCCTCGAAGGAGGACACCGCGTCCTTACTGGGTGCTTTTTCCCGAACCACATGGAAGGATTCCCCCAGCAGGCGGAACTGGACAAAGCGCGTCCGAATCGAAAAATACAGTCCTGCCGCAATCAGCAAAATCACCAGAATATACGTGTACAGCCAATCGTTGATTGTGCCGATCAGCGTACCCAACATGTTTTGAAGCATCATACTCTTCCCTTTTCCTCTCTTTTTTTGCCTACATAGAATAGCAGAAATCCCACCTTTTTGTCAATTCTTCTTTCCCTTTTTGGAAAATTCTCCGTCTGCAAACGGTTTCGCCGCCGTCTCCCTGTCACATTTCGGGGATAAAAGCGGGCGCTGGCAGGCTCGTCCCGGCAAACTATACAAATTTGAACCTAAAAATTTTTCTGGTTCTCTGCTTGCATTTTTGGTGATCTTCCGATACAATACAACTAACAAACAAAGACGGATAGCTGGAACGAAGTGCTGCGCGCACGGGCTGACACCTATCTCCCTTTGTAAGATGACAGGTGTTTCAGGCCGAGACTGGTTTGGAGCGCCTTTTCTTTTTTTATTTTTTTACACTTGAGGAGGTATTTCAAATGATCTTACTGGCAAACGGCAAAGTCATCACCCGTGACCCCAACGGGACGGGCTATCTGCCTGACGGCGGCGTAGTAACCGACGGCGGATCCATCGTTGCGGTGGGCAAGACCGCAGAGCTCAAGGCTCAGTATCCCAACGCAGAATTTGTGGACGCCAAGGGCGGGGTCATCATGCCCGGTCTTATCAACGCCCATACCCATATTTACTCCGCGCTGGCACGCGGTCTGAGCATCAACGGCAACAACCCCACCACGTTCTACGAGGTGCTGGACGGGACTTGGTGGGCCATCGACCGCCATCTGGATCTGGAGGCCACCCGCGCTTCCGCACAGGCGCTGGTGATGGACTCCATCAAGCAGGGCGTCACCACCATCTTTGACCACCACGCTTCGTTTTGTGAAATTCCCGGCTCTCTCATGAAGATCGCCGAGGTCACGCAGGAAATGGGAATGCGCGCCAGCCTCTGCTACGAGGTCAGCGATCGCGACGGCGAGGAGAAATCCATCCAGTCCGTACAGGAAAACAAGGATTTCATCGACTACTGCGAAAAGAACCCCTCCGACATGCTCAAGGCCATGTTCGGCGGTCACGCGCTGTTCACCATCTCCGACAAGACCTTTGATCGCATGGAGGCCGCAAACAGCGGTCGCGTGGGGTACCACATCCACGTCTCCGAGGGCATGAACGACGTTTACGACAGTTTGCAAAATTACGGTCGCCGCCCCGTTCAGCGCTTGCAGGATCACAACATTCTGGGCTCTAAGACCATTTTGGGCCACTGCATCCACGTGAACACCGCCGAGATGGACATCATCAAGGCCACCGACACCATGTGCGTCAACAACCCCGAGAGCAACATGGGCAACGCCGTGGGAATCTCCCCCATTTTGCAGCTCTACAAAAAGGGCATTCTGGTGGGCATGGGCACCGACGCCTACACCAACGACATGCTGGAATCCATCAAGGTGGCGCTCTGCTCCCAGCGGCACAATGCATGCATGCCCAACGTGGGCTGGTGCGAGGTCACCGACATGCTCTTCAAGAATAACGCCAAGATGGCCCAGCGGGCCGGATTCCCGGAAATGGGCGTTTTGAAGCCCGGCGCGGCGGCAGACGTGATCGTCATGGACTACAAGCCGTACACCCCGTTCTCCGACGCCAACATCGACGGTCACATGCTCTTTGGCATGACCGGTCGCCAGTGCCAGACCACCATGATAAACGGCAAGATTTTGATGCTGGACCGCAAGCTCACCACTGTGGACGAGGAGGCCGTCAACGCCCACGTGCTAGAAAGCGCCAAGCGGCTTTGGGGCCAGCTAAACCACTGCACATACTGATGATTTTGATCTGCCGCAGCACTTTTAGCTGGAACGGCACCATATAAAGGAGGAACTGACTATGTCCGAATTGATGACCCCGATTTCTTTCCGTTCTTTGATGAACTGGATCACGACCGAATATCAGCGGGACGGCTCTGTTTTTGGCGTCCACCATCCCTATCGCGCCGGTGAGAAGAAGCTCCCCATTTTCGGAGAAACCATTGAAACCGCCTTTGGCCCTGCCGCAGGACCCGCCACCCAATTGGCACAGAACATCATCGCCGGCTACTTTGGCGGCGCACGGTTCTTTGAGCTGAAAACCGTTCAGAAGATGGACGGCGCGGAGCTGGCAGCCTGCGTCAACAAGCCCTGCATTCTGGCCGAGGACGAGTGCTACAACTGCGAGTGGTCCACCGAGCTTTACGTTCAGCAGGCCTTTGAGGAATACGTCAAGGCTTGGTGCGCCTGCAAAATCATGGCCAAGGTCTACGGGCTGGGCGATCCCAACGGGTTTGTGTTCAACATGTCTGTGGGATATGATCTGGCTGGCATTCAGGGCGAGAAGATCGATACCTTCCTCAACGGCATGGTAAATGCTTCCCAGACGCCTGTTTTTCAAGAATGCATCCGCGTTCTCCACGAATTCTTCCCCGGAGAGAGCGCTTTCATCGATTCCATCTCCCCCTGCGTCTCCCGCAGCGTGACCGTTTCCACCCTGCACGGCTGCCCCCCCGACGAGATCGAGCGCATTGCCAGCTATCTCATCGAGAAGAAGCACCTGCACACCTTTGTCAAATGCAACCCCACCATTCTGGGTTATGAGACGGCCCGCTCCATTCTGGATTCCATGGGCTATGACTACATCGCCTTTGATGAGCACCATTTCAACGAGGATTTGCAGTACAAGGACGCTGTCCCCATGTTCCACCGTCTGCTGGCTCTGGCCGGATCTCACGGTCTGGAATTCGGTTTGAAGCTCTCCAACACGTTCCCCGTGGACGTGAAGGCCAGCGAGCTTCCCAGCGAAGAGATGTACATGGCGGGCAAGTCCCTCTTCCCCCTGACCACCACCATGGCTGCCCGTATTTCCAAGGAATTTGACGGAAAGCTGCGGATCTCCTACGCCGGCGGCGCAGACGCTTTCAACATCGACAAGCTGTTCGCCTGCGGCATTTGGCCCATCACCATGGCCACCACCGAGCTCAAGCCCGGCGGCTACCAGCGCTTTGTCCAAATCGGCGACAAGCTGGACGCCATGGACTTCACGCCCTTCAACGGCGTGAGCGTCACCGGCATCGAGGCTCTGGCTCTCGCGGCACGCAGCGATGCGTACCACGTGAAGTCCGTGAAGCCCCTCCCCCGCCGCAAGCTCTATGAAAAGGTTCCTCTGCTAGACTGCTTCACCGCTCCCTGCGAGGGCGGCTGCCCCATTCGGCAGGACATTCCCGAGTATATTGAGCTGGTCCAAAAGGGTGAGTACGCTTCCGCTTTGCGTCTCATCACGGAGAAAAACCCCCTGCCGTTCATCACCGGCACCATTTGCGCGCACCGCTGCATGACCAAGTGCACCCGAAATTTCTATGATAAGCCGGTGAACATCCGCGCAACCAAGCTGGTCGCCGCAGAAAAGGGATATGACGCGTATCTCTCCAAGATCTCCGCTCCTGTCCCCGCCGACACCGACTCCAGAGTCGCCGTTATCGGCGGCGGTCCCACCGGTATGGCCGCAGCTTATTTTGTCGGTCGCGCCGGAATCCCCGTAACCCTCTTTGAAAAGGCTGAGCATTTGGGCGGCGTGGTCCGTCAGGTCATTCCCGCTTTCCGCATTTCCGACGAGGCCATTGAAAAGGACGCCGCCCTGATGTCCAAGATGGGCGTTGACGTGCGTCTGAACACCGCCGCGCCCTCCGTTTTGGAGCTGAAGGCGCAGGGCTACACCCACATCTTCTTTGCCGTGGGCGCATGGAAAGCCGGCAAGCTGGATATTGCAGGCAACGTGGTGCCGGTCATCGGCTGGCTGCGGGATCTCAAGGCCGGCAAGAGCGTCTCTCTCGGCCATGTGGCCGTTGTGGGCGGCGGCAACACCGCCATGGACGCAGCCCGGGCCGCTCTCCGCGCCGGCGCCACCTCCTCCACGCTGGTCTATCGCCGCACCAGAAAATACATGCCCGCTGACGCCGAGGAGCTGGAGCTCGCCATTGCGGACGGCGTGCGCTTTTTGGAGCTGGTCTCCCCCGTGGAGCAGTCCAATGGCAAGCTGATTTGCAAGAAGATGAAGCTGGGCGAGCCGGACGCCTCCGGACGCCGCAGCCCTGTGGAAACCGGCGAAACCGTCTCCATCGACTGCGACACCGTCCTCTCTGCCGTCGGTGAGCGCGTGGATTCTCAGCTGTTCACCTCCAATGGCATCAATGTGGACGCAAAGGGCATCCCCGACTTCAAGACCAATCTCCCCGGCGTATACGTTGGCGGCGACGCCATGCGCGGACCCGCCACCGTGGTGGAGGGCATTGCCGACGCACAGGGCTTTGTAAACGCCCTTCTGGGCGAAGCGCATCAGATCTCCATCCCCGCAAAGGCAAAGGCCACCCGCGAAGAGGCCATTGCCAAGAAGGGCATTTTGTGCGAATCTGCCAAGTGCGAGGGCAACCGCTGCCTGAAGTGCAACGTTGTCTGTCAGGTCTGCGCCGACGTGTGCCCCAACCGGGCCAACGTGGTGGTGGAGCTGCCCGACAGTCGCCACCAGATTCTCCACGTGGACCGCATGTGCAACGAGTGTGGCAACTGCGCCATCTTCTGCCCCTACGATTCCGCGCCCTACCGCGACAAGTTCACCCTCTTCGCCACCCGCGAGGGCTTTGACGAGAGTGAGAAGAATCAGGGCTTCCTGCCTCTGGGCGGGAAAAAGGTTCTGGTGCGGCTGGACGGAAAGGTCTTTGAGGCAGATTTGGACGCCAAAAACGACCTGCCTGCGGAAATTGAGGTTTTGATCCTCACCGTACTGAGCAAATATTCTTATCTTCTGGACGATTGATTGAAAAATGGGGGCTGAAAACATTCGGCTGAACCTGTCAAGGAAAAGTAGACACTAAAAAAGGAAACATTAAAAGCCCAGTTCGGTCTTGTACTGAACTGGGCTTTTGTATCCCAAAGCTGCAGCACAGCGGTCGTTGTTAAAATAATGCACATATTGCTCTAGCAGGGCAGGAATGTTGTCAGCTGAGTTGAGTCCAAAATCCAAGTAAAGTTCATCTTTTATCCAACCATTGAGTGCCTCAATGACAGGATTATCCGTAGGAGTTC
>CAZKMN010000087.1:0-7600 GCA_964553905.1 uncultured Oscillibacter sp. | reverse complement strand
TGGGCTTTTAATGTTTCCTTTTTTAGTGTCTACTTTTCCTTGACAGGTTCACAGCTCAGAAAGCAGGGAGCTTTGTTTTTTTATTTTGGGATGTTACAGGCTGGAAAAGCCGGGGTTGCAGGTGTCCAGCCAAGGGACCAGTTCCCCGATCTTCTCGATGACCACGTCGGGCTTTTCCGCGTCCGCGCCCACGTTCGCGTCCTTTTTGGCGGAGAGGAAGGAGCCAATCTGGACGGCCTTGGCAAAGCCCGCCCGCTTTGCGCCGATGATATCCCGGGAAATCGTGTCGCCCACATAGACGCATTCCTCCGGCAGGGAGCGCATTTGCCGCAGAGAAATGCGGAACAGCTCGGGATGGGGCTTGCGATAGCCGGTGACGCTGGAGACGGTCACGTCCTGCATGAAGCCGCGAATGCCGTACTGCTCCAGCATGTCAAAGACATTATAGAGCGAGGCGTTGTTGGAGACCACGCCCAGCTTATAGCCGCGTTTCTGCAACGCCGTGAGCATTTCCAGCACGTCGGGACGCACCTCCCGGTGATAATAAGTGACCTCCCACATTCCAGCCAGCGTTTCAGCCAGAGGCTCCAGCTTTTTCCGGTCAAAGGCAAACTCCCGCAGGTAGTAGTCGGGCCAGATCTCCTCCGGCTTTTTTTCAAGGGACACGCCCTCGCTCCACGCTTTATAGGCCTTTACGCCCGCAAGAACTCTGGTTTGAAACATCTCCGGCGAGCAGCCCGGCTCCAGCCCGGCGCCGCGCAGCAGCTCCATCAGCCGCGCCATCACCTGACGGATCGTCTCGTCATCGTACCAGATGTCTTCCAGCGTTCCCCCCATATCAAATAAAACAGTATTCAGCATCGCAGACGTCTCCTTTACTTTTTCAGGGCACACAGGGCCCAAACTGCATTGTGGTCAGAGAGCTCCGTTCCCGAAAAGCGGGCCAGCGCAGAGCCGGGCCGTGCGAAGCCACAGTCTGCCGTCTGCGTAGAAATCGTTCGGCTTTCCAAGCCCTCCAGCCCCCGCAAAAGCAGCCAGTCCAGTCGAAGCTGCAACACGCCGCCATCGGGCAGGGGCTTGCGGCGGGTGGCCTCTGCGGAAACCGGAAGGCGGCAGGACCCGTCGCTTTGCTCAGAGGATGCAGGCGGGAGCAGCGTATAGCCCGCCCGCACAGCCGCGGGGAGCGCGCCCTCCCATGCCGGGACCTCTTCTAAGCAGCGCCGCTGCAAAGCGGGACTTCCCGCAATTTCCGAAATAGCCGCCTTATCCCGTCCGTCAAAGGTGTTTGTATTCAAATCTCCGCCCAGAACCACGGGAAGGTCCGTGAAAAATTCGTCCACCGCCCGCAGCACCGCCTCCATCTGCGTCTGACGGCCCGGTCCGTCGGTGCGGTTTTCCAAATGGATGGAGGCAACGCCCACGCGTTCGCCGTGGACATCCAGCTCCGCCAAAACGGTGCAGCGACCGCCAATGCGGCGCTGGCTGTCGTGATACCAGTTGTACTGCTCCGGCAGGCGCAAAATTTTGGCTCTGCGAATGGGCCAGCGGGAAAACACGGCATTTCCGTGGAAGCCCTTGGGGTCGTCCCCGTTGGCAAGCTTAATAAATTCCAGTCCGAACACCGCGTGCAGCCCCAGACGGTTTGCGATCTCCCGGGTCGTGTCCCGCCCGCCGGAACGGACGCAGCCGTCGTCCAGCTCATTGGCCAGAATCACGTCATAGGGCCGGATATCCGGGCAGTCGGTCAGGAATTCCTCCAGCTCCTCCAGCCGCGTTCCCCGCTCCATATTGAACACCAGCACGCCCAGTGCCTCCGGCTTTGGCGGCAGCGGTGCGGAAGAGGCCATAATCTCCGCTTCCTGAAACTGCGGAATCTCCCTCATGACCGCCTCTTGCGGCAGTCGCTCCAGCAACGCGCCAAGTCGCTGGCGCTCCGGGTTTGGAATTCCTTTCATCCCTGTGTGCCTCCTTGCTTTTTCTGACAGGTGGAGCGGACGATCAGCTCCGGTTCAAGCACGTCCACCGTATCGCTCCTGTCGCCGCGGATTTGCTGCATCAAACGCTCCACCGCCAGATGTCCCTGTTGGAATTTTCTCTGGGACACCGTGGTGAGATGGATGCGGGGCAGCGCAGCAAATGAAATATTGTCATAGCCAACCAGCGAGACGTCCTGTGGAATCCGGACGCCGCACTCCGCCGCCGCCTCCATGACCCGCAGGGCCGTGATGTCGGAAAAGGCGACGATCGCATCGGGCAGCGGGCGCTGCGTCAAAATGTGCCGGGCCGTTTCATAGCTCCACTGGCGAAAACTTTTCTCCGTCTCCGGCGCGGTATACAGCTCGCCGGTGAGTCCCTCCTCCGCGAGCGCCTCGCGAAAGCCCTGCAACCGGAGCTCCCGGGTGCGGGAACTGCTGCGCCCGCCCAGAAAAACCAGTTTGCGATGGCCCAGCCGCAGCAAATATCGGGTGGAGGCATACGTTCCGGCGCGGTTATCCGTCATCACGTAGCTGCAATCCTCATCATGGTTTACGCCCATATAGACGCAAGGCAGATCTCCCAGCAGCCGGCGGTGCTCTGCCTGAGCATCGGGCGAGAGCGCGGAAATGATCATGCCGTCGATCCGGCGGCTCAAAAAATTCTCGATCCCCTGCAACTCTCTTTGCCGGTTTCGCATGGAATTGCTCAGCAGCACGCGATAGCCGTTTTGGGCCGCCGTTTCCTCGATAGCTGTGACCATCCCGGAAAAATAGGGGTTTGAGATATCCGGTAACACCACGCCCAGCATATGGGTGGCTTGTCCCGTCAGGCCCCTTGCCGCGGCGTTTGGCACATAGCCCAGCTCCCGGCAGGCGGCGCGGACCCGCTCCTTCGTCTCGCGGCTGATTTCGGGTCGGTCGTCCAGCGCCCGGGAGACGGTGGCGAAGCTGACGCCAGCCAGCGCCGCCACATCCTTAATCGTCGTTCTCTTCATCATCTACATAAAAGAGGGCAGCTTCCTCCTGCGCGGAGCGAAATGCCGTGGGTGGGGCGGCAGCCGCCTCGGGCCCAAACAGCGCCTCCTCCGGGGAGATCGCGTTTTCTCCCGCAGCCGCCTCTTTTTCGGCAGGCGCAGCAGGGGCAGGCGCAGCAGGGGCAGGTGTTTCAGGAGCGGTGGGGGCAGGCGCAGCGGGGGCCGGTTTTTCGGCAGCCGCCTCTTTGACGGCCTCCCGAAGCTCCTCCTGCACGGTTTTTCTATGGTCAGGCGCACCGTGGGTGCGTCGAATTTTCAAATAAACAGGCCAGGCAACGGCGTTGCCCAGCAGGACGGGACCCAGCCCAAAAAGGCTGATGACATGCAGCATCTGGTTGCGGACGGGCTCATCCATGGACGAGGCCGCAACGTAAAACATGCCCAAAGCCACGGCAAGGCCCGCAAAGCCGTAAGGCGTCACCCGCTTATCGGGCAGGAAAAAGAGCAGGCAGCCCAAAAGTGTGCCCGGTATGGCCACGGCAAGGGCGTGCACCATGGTGGTGGCGGCTGTGCTTTCCAGCGAAACCAGCCGGTAAAGCGGCTCGCTGAGCAAGGCGTACAGCGCGCCGAAAATGAACAGATCCAGCAGCGCGGCGCCAAAGGCAGCCAGCGCGATGGGACTTTTTCTGCGGTTTTGTTTGTCAATAAAAAGGCTCATGGGTTCTCCTTATTCAAAAGGCGTCAGGGAATCAAAAAAGCGGCGGGCGGATTCGCCCGCCGCTTTCCGATCTTTTCAGGAACGGGATGCTGCGCTTACCCCAGCATCTGCCAGAAATCGCGAACGGTGTTATAGTTCACATAAATCAGCTCGGGGTCAAATTTTGCCACGTTGAGCTCGGAATACGGCGTGGAGCCTTCAGCGGGCTCGATGTCGTCGCGGACAGGCCAGCCGCCCAGCGTGTTGAAGGGCTTATAGCCGGAGGTATCGCCGTCCACGCCGCCCATCATGAAGCGGACCAACAGCTTGGCAGCGGCGGGATGCTGGCTGCCTTCCACGATGTACAGGGTGTTGATGGCGGGGATGCCGGTGTTGGGCGTCAGGTTCACAGGAGCCAGCACCCAGCCGTTATCGGCGTTTTTACGCAGCTTGGAAGAAGCGCTGAAGCCGATGGGGGGATCGCTCTGTCCAGCGGTGCCGACAGCCTCGGCGATTTCGTCGGAGGAAGCGGTGTAGATGGGCTGGTTGTCATGCAGGCGCTTGAGGAACTCATAGCCGGCGTTTTCGCAGCCGTCAGAGAGGACCAGATCCTCGCCGTACTGCTCCTTATAAGCGGCAGCAAGCTGATCGGGGGTATCGCCCACGCAGAAGCCGGTGATCCAAGAACCCCAAGAGAGGTTATCCAGCGGGTCCTGCATCATGACCTTGCTCTTCCACTGGGGCTCGGTGAGCTGCCAGATGTTGGTGACGGGAGAGCCGTCGGGATAGGCCTCGGCGTTGTAGAAGAGCTGGGTCAGCTCAATGTACAGCGGGGTGGCGGTTGCGGTGTACTGGGGGTCGATATGTGCAAAGATATCTGCGGGCTGATAGTTGTAGAAAACCTTGTTGGCCACATACTCTTTGTACATGGAGCCGTCCTGATCCTTGATATGAACGACGTCGGCCGTGGGGGCGCCGGCTTCATACTCGCGGGTCACCTTTTCCAAAAGCTCGTTGGTGGAGATATCAAAGGGGACGCATTCCAGACCGGGATACTTGGCCATGAATGCCTCGGCCACCTTGGTGCAGCGGGATGAGATGGAATACATGGTGACGGTAGCGCCCTCCTCCAGGGCCTTTTGATAGAGTTCTTCGTCAGTTTCCTCGGTGTTGTAGATCTGAGAGGTTTCCTCCCATTCGGTCAGTTGGGTTTCAGCGGGGGTCTCGGCAGGAGTCTCGGCGGGCTGTTCTTCCTTCTTCTCACCGCACGCGGTCAGAGAGAAGAGCATCACTGCGGCCAGTAGGGCTGCCAAAACGTTTTTGCGCTTGAGCATGTTCTTTTCCTCCTTATTCGTTCTTCCCGATTTCTATTTTGTGCGGCATCCGCCGCTTTGGAACACAACTTTAAACAGAGTACTTGATGAGGTTTTCGGTCTTGGTATCAAACACGTTGATCTTGCCCGCGTTGAAGCCGAGATACACCGTCTCGTCTCCGGCATAGTGGGTGGAGCCCAGCTCCTTGATCGTCATGAGCGCATCGCCCACGCGGACGGTGACCAGAGTTTCCGAGCCGGCGGGCATACCGGAATAGACCCGGGCCTCCACCGTATGCTCGTCGTCCCGCACGCGGCTGATGGCGAGCTGCTCCGGACGCAGGCCCATCGTGACATCCAGCTTTCCCGTCTCCGGGGCCTCTGGCGTCAGATCCTTACGGGAGAACGTCAAAGAGCCCAGATTGCTCTCCACCGTCATTCCGGAGGCGTCTGCCGTGGCGCTGCCCTTGAGGAAGTTGATGCTGGGGTTTCCGATAAAGTCGGCGGTATAGAGGTTGCAGGGGTTGTCATAGAGCTCCAGCGGCGGAGCCACCTGCACCAGCTCGCCCTTACGGAACAGGGCGATCTTCGTGGACATGGTGAGCGCCTCCACCTGATCGTGGGTCACGTAAATAATGGTGGTGCCCGTCTCGTGGTGCAAACGCTTGAGCTCGGAGCGCATATCCACCCGGAGCTTGGCGTCCAGATTGCTGAGGGGTTCGTCCAACAGCAGCAGCCGGGGATCGGAGACGATGGCGCGGGCGATGGCCACGCGCTGCTGCTGACCGCCGGAGAGCTCTGTGGGATAACGCTTGGCGTATTCGCCGATCTGCATCCGCTCCAGCGCATTGGCCACCTTTTTGGCGATCTCGTCGGAGGGCAGCTTGCGGATCTTCAGTCCGAAGGCCACGTTTTCAAACACCGTCATGTGGGGCCAGAGGGCGTAGGACTGGAACACCAGATTCAAATTCCGCTGGGACGGCGGGGCAAAATTGGCCTCCGCCGCATTCACGATCTCCTTGCCGTCCATATAGATGAAGCCGTTTTGGGGCTTTTCCAGTCCGGACACCACCCGCAGCGTGGTGGTCTTGCCGCAGCCGGAGGGTCCCAGCAGCGTCATGAAGTCGCCATCCTCAATGGTGAGGTTCAGATTTTTCAGGACGTGGTTTTTGCCGTAAAATTTATCGATATTTTTCAGTTCGATCTTACTCATTTTATTTCGTCTCCTCTTTTCTCTCTTAGCCCGCCATACTCTTGGCAAGGTCCGCATCGCCGAAGATGTTGGCCAGTGCGTACACCAAAAACACGATGGAGAACATCACGATGGCAACGCAGTTGGACGCTTGCGGCGCGTTCTGATTCTGATACTGGAACGCCAGATACGGCAGCGTGGAGGTCTGCGGCGTCATAATCAGGATGATGAGGTCCAATTCCTTCATGATGGAGACGAAGATCAGCATAAAGCCCGAGATGAATCCGCCCTTGGACAGGGGGAACACGATCTTGGCAAACCGTTTGAAGAAGCCCGCGCCCTCAATGGTGGCCGCCTCTTCCAGCTCGCCGCTGATTTGCAGCATGTTGGACGTGCCGGCACGGGAGGCAAACGGCAAATGCTTGACCACGGACGTCAGCGTCAGCAGCGCAAAGGTGCCGTACAGCGCCGGGATCAGCGTCACGCCGAAGAGCGTCTGGGGCTTGGAGAACATGGAGAGGTAAATGCCGCCAAACGCCACGGAGGGAATCAGATAGGGGATGAAGACCAGCTGCTCCACCAGCTTGCCGTGGAACTTGCCGCGGCCCTTGGCGCAGATATAGCCCAGCATTTGTCCGAACAAGGTGCCGAACACGCCGTTGACAAAGGTCAGTTTCAGGGAGTTGACCAGAGCGTTGATAAACTGGGTATTTTTGAAGATACCGGGCAGACCCTCCATGATGTTGGGGTCCTTGTCGCCGATCCAGTAGTGGAGCGTGAAGTTGGAGATGGAATACACGCCCTCTTTGAGCATGCAGCTCTCCAAAATCAAAATGGCGATCGGCATGATGATACCGACGGCGAAAAACACCAGCAAAACCAGCGTGATGATTGGCTTGCCCACCGGGCCAAGACCCATGAGGGTGGATCTACCGCCCTTGCCGCCGATGGTGGCATAGGACTTTCTGGCTCCGATGAGACGCTGGTTGACAAACACAGCAAGGGACGCAATGCAGATCATCAAAATAGCCAGCGCAAACGCCGTTTGCGTGTTTTGGGATTTACTATTCATGTAAAGTTGGCTGGAAAGTGTGTAAAATTGCACGGGCTTGCCCAGATAGTTGATGACGCCAAAGGTACCGATCGCCTTGGAAAACGTGAGAATGACGGCGGACAGCATCGCCGGCAGCACCAGCGGCAGCGTGATCTTGCGTAAAATCAGAGCCTTGCCCGCGCCCTGAATTTCGCCCATCTCCTCCAGCTCGGAGTTGATGGAGTTCAGCGCCGCGGAGACCAGCAGGTAGGTATACGCATAGTAGTGCAGCGTCAAAACAATGATAATAGCCAGCGGGCCGTAGGCAATGCTCTCCAGCCAGTCCGGCACTTGCAGCCCCATGGAGGTGAGCACCGAGACGACAAAGCCCGGCGTTCCGCCCAAGCGAGGCGTT
>CAZKMN010000086.1:0-7639 GCA_964553905.1 uncultured Oscillibacter sp. | reverse complement strand
TCTCAAAGCCTGTCGATACCTGAATTTATGAACACAAAAATTATTATACGAGGAGGCATGTGCATGAAGATTTCCACAAAGGGGCGTTACGCCCTGCGGCTGATGACAGACGTGGCGATCCACGGCGGGGAGGGCTTCGTGTCCTTGAAGGATGTGGCGCAGCGCCAGCAGATCTCCATGAAATATCTGGAGCAGATCGCGGGACTGCTTTGCAAAGCCGGACTGCTGAAAAGCAGCCGCGGATCACAGGGGGGGTATCAGCTCACACGGAGCACGCAGGAATACAGCATCGGCAGTATTCTCCGACTGACAGAGGGGAACCTTGCGCCGGTAGCGTGTCTTGCGGACGACCACAATCAGTGCGAGCATTGCGACGCCTGCGCCACGTTGGATTTTTGGACAGGTTTGTATGCAGCTGTGACTGCATATGTGGATCGGTATTCCCTTGCGGATCTGGTCCGCACGGAGCAGGAGAAGAGCAAGCGGCTCGCCGCTGCCAAAAAGAACCCGTGACGTGAGGTCTACCGTTTCGCGGCCCTGCTGCGGCTCTGCCAAAGCCCTATAGGGCACGGAAACTCAGCGTGCGGCATCAAGAGACGAAAAGGCAGCTCCCCAATGAAGAAAACGCAACACAAAAGGCACGACGATTGTCGTGCCTTTTGTGTTGGAAATTTGGAGTTCGCTTCGTGGCTTGCTTATGCGGCGGGGACGGTCAAAACCTGCCCAATATAGATGCGGGCGGGGTCCTTGATGATGCCCCGGTTGGCCTCGTAGAGCCGTGTCCACTGACTGCCGTTGCCGTAGAGCTTCTGGGCGATTCGATAGAGGCAGTCGCCCGGCTCCACTACGTATGTGCCCGCAGATGGCGCATCCTTGACGGGCGGCGTCACAGGCACTGTCACCGGTACTGTCGCGGGAGGCGTCACAACCTCCGGCTGCTTTTGCGCGCCCTTGGTCAGACTGGTGGAGATGTCAAAGCGGTCGATGACGGAGAATTGGCTCCAGTCCTCCTCCACGCCCCGCTGGTAGGCCGTCACGTGAATGCCGCCTGCGTCTACCGTGACCATGCTGAAAATTTGCTGCGACTCGTCTGCGCCGTCATGATGCACGACTGCAACCTTTCCACCGGCGGTGTTGGGCTCAAAAGCGTCCAGCTTCTCGCCCAAAGAGCTGCAAGTCATGTATGTGGTCCCCTGACCCAGATCCTTCACGGCGTTATCCTTCACCGTGGTGCGGATGTATTCGTGATCGTGGCCGTTGAGATAGAGATCCACGTCCAGCGCATCGCAAAGCTCCGGAATGTAGGGATATTCGGAGACGTCGTTATAGTTTACGATGTAGGTTCCCATATGGGCCGCCATGATGCGCCAGGTGCAGTCTGCCTTTTCATAAACATCCTTGGCCCATGCCGCCTGTTCCACGAAAAAGCGTGCGCGGTCGGCGTCCACATCGGCGCCTTCTTTCCCGGAGTAAGGGTCGGCGTTGAGAAAGACAAAGCAGGCGTCGCCAATGACGCACCAGCCCGTTCCCTCCAGCGGGCCATATTCGCTCTCGTTGGGAAGACTGGTCATGGCGCCGTATTGCTTGTAGAGGAGATCGCCTGCGTTTTCATGGTTACCGGGGAGCAAAATGTTCAACCGGTCAGCCATGTGTGAGCCTGCCACATCAAAGAAGGAGGCCCACTGCGCGCTCTTGTAACCGGCGTCAACAATATCGCCGGTGTTCAGGAGAAAATCAGGCTGGGTGGGAAGCTTTCCAACAAATTGATCCATCGTCTTGAGGAAGGGGTCGTATCCCTCTGGGGAATCCGCCTGCAAATCGCCGTACTGCATGAAGGTAAAGGCGCCGGAGGCCGGCAGGGTGGTAAAGGTGTGTACCTCGCTGCGGACTTCTTTCCCGGCATATGTGCCGCCGACGGCGTATTCATAGGTGGTTTTCGCCGCAAGACCTGTAATAGTGGCCCAGTGGCTCTGCAATTCCTCCCAGCCCTCAGTCAGATAATGAAGTGCGCTTTCGCCGGAGACAACGCTCCAATCGGACGTGCCCTGCATCCGATACCATACCTTGGAGTCCTCCACCGTGGGCTCGGTCGTCCAGTTCAGACCGATTTCACCGTAAGTCTCTCCCACCTGACAGAGAATTTCGCGGGGGGTGGGATCTGCCACGCCGTCATCCAGCTCCAGCCGAAGCGCCTGATGGATGTCGGCCGGGAACGTGAGCGGTTCACCCGCCACATCAGCGGACACGTAATAATAGTAGATTCCTGCTGCCTGAATAGGCAGCACGGCCCGGAAGCTTGCGTTGCCGGTGGCGGTCATGCTCACGGTCTGCGTAAAAGCGGAGCCGTCGCTGTCCGTGCCGTAATGAACAGTCACTTCGGTGGGGGTAACGCCATTGGGCAGGACCACTCTGGCGGTGATCTCCGGCTGCTTGCCCTTTTCCGCAAAATTCACAACCGGATTATCCAGCAGCAAGACAGGCGTTTTGACTGTGAGATCCGCCGTAACAGTCTCCAGCAGGTCAGGCCCATTTTCGGCGGAGACAAATCCCTTGAGCATGGGATAGCCGTTGGACGAGGAACCGACCCAGCTCCAGAGCTTTGCAAAATCCCAGCCCAAAGTCTTTTCGTATAGGACCTTTCCCATCAGCTTAGCGGAAGAAGCCTCTTGCGCCACCACTCGATTGGGGTGCTCCGCACCGGCGTTGCCGCCCAAAATCATGCCCTCCCAGACATAGTTGTCCGTGAGATTGACGCCGCTTTCACTGGCAAGGCTTCCAATCAGGCGATCTGCCTCCACAGCGCCCGCTTCCGCTTGAATTGCGCGGGACACACAAACCACATTTTTGATAGAATCGGCCATGCTGAATGCACCGCTCACGCCGCCGGCCATCACATTGCCGTCAGCGGCGGTCACGCTGCCGCCGACATAGCAGTTTTCCACGGCTCCGCCCACTTCGGTGCTACCGATCAGACCGCCTACCAGCTCTTTGGCCTCCACATCCAGATAGGAAACGCAGTTTTTCAGCACGCCTTCGCATTTGCCGACCAGACCGCCAACGGTTTCCTTCCCCTTGACCGAGCCAGTGGCAAAGCAGTTTTCAATGGTGCCGAATGCGGTTCCCGCAAAGGCTCCGCAGGTCTTCTTGCCTTTGATCGTGATGTCCAGAAGACCGAGATTCCGGATGGAGGCGGATTGCGTCTCGCTGCCCAGATATCCCACAAGCGCGGTATATTTCCCGTCGGATCTGCAAATCCGCAGATTGGAGATGGTGTGATACCGGCCGTCGATCTCACCTAAAAACCATCCATCCGTCTTGTCCTCATTTTCATCCTTGTTGGCGGAAATCGGGGGCATGTATCCTGCGGTTTCCTCACCGGATGCGGCTGTGAGAGCCTTCCCAATCCGGTCCATCAAGGCCCCCATGTCCAGATCAGCCGTTAAAACATAATGCCCGTTTCGGGGCGCATCGCTTTTCCAAGCGCCCGAGAGATAGAGAAGCTGCTCGGGAGTGCTGATCTCATAGCAGTCGGCTTCCTTGTTATAATAAGGAGGTTTGGCGCCCAGAGACGTCAACGTCTCCGTTTCCCAAACCTCTTCCTTCCACCATCCATCGCCTTCGGCGGCGGCGGTGACCGTCAGCAGGGAGAACAGCATGGTTAGCGCCAATCCCACTGACGTGAGTTTTACCAGGGCCCTTTTCATCATAATTCCTCCTCTTGACTATTCCTCCCGCGATACACGGCTCTCGCGGAAAGGTTTTGGCGGGGGCATACTTGCCGTGCCTATTTGGTTGTATAGAACAACCAAATACTACCATCAGTATACCCTGCATCATTACGCCTTGTCAATCAAAAAAGGAACAATTAAAAGCAAATTCAATGTTCTCAATCGCTTGCGAATGCAAATTTGCGTATTTTTACGGAAAGTTTGCAATTCTTTGCGTGAATGCCTGCGAGCATTCCGTCAAGACGCCCTCGTCATCCGGTGAAAACGGTCGAATGCCCACGAAGCGTGCGGAGAAGCGCCGTTCAATTGTCGGGAAGAGCGCTGCAAAGGCATGTTTGCGCTACTGCGTTCAAAGGGAAAACGCCTGTTCGTTTTTTGCACAGGTGGAGCGCTCCAAGAGGATCGGCTTGATTAAGAGTGGGTTTTCCGCCGGAGGACTGCCGGACTCGATCAAATTCAAAAGACAGTCTACCGTCGTCTCGATCAGCTCTTTTTTTTGCTGGTCAATGGTTGTCAGACGCACGTTGGGGAGGGAAGCGTAGCTGATGTTGTCAAAGCCCAGCAGGGAGAGGTCACCGGGGATGGAGAGATCAAATTCCTTTGCGGAAGCCATCACGCCCAGCGCCACACTGTCACACGCCGCGAAGATGGCGGTTTCCTTGAAATTCTGAATGAAGAAGTCCTTTGCCAACTGATATCCGACGGCGATGGTGGAGGCCGGTCCGGGATTGGGAATCACTCGCACGGACATCCCCAAGTGGCGGGCTGCCTCGGAAAAGCCCTGAAGCCGCAACGCGTGGGAGAGATTCTGCTCCCGAACACCCAGATAGACTGCTCGCCGATGCCCCAGACTGTGCAGATATTCCGCTGCCAGCCGTCCGCCGGCAATGTTGTGCACGTTGACGCAGGGCACAGGCGAAATGCCGCTGGAATCCACGCAATTTCCCTGCAAAACAATGGGAATGCGGGCTTGGTATTCGTGTACCAGAGCGGCTGTCTGCTGCGCGGAGCTGAAAAACAAAATGCCGTCGACGCGGTGACCGATCAAAAAATCGAAGAGATCCCGAATCGTGGGGTCTTGAGCCCGACCATGGCAGAGCATCACGTGGTAGCCCCGCTGCCAGGCACACTGCTCCACATTTAAAGCCATTTCCGCAAAAAGGGGATTGTCCAAATCAGGCAGCACGCAGCCAATCAAACCGGTGCGGCTGCCGCTGAGACTGCGGGCCAGTGAGTTGGCGCGATACCCGCTTTGACGGCACAGATTTAAAATGCGCTCGCGTGTTTGCGCGCTGACGGCAAGAGAGCCGGACAGAGCCCGGGAGACTGTGGCTGGAGAGACGCCGGCCATCCTCGCAATATCTTTGATCGTTACCATCGTGATACACGTCCTTTTTGAAAATGAAAACGGTTGCACAGAGCCGTGCAAAAACACAACAATCAGTAGAAGCCTTATTTTGTGGTATTTGGAGTTATTCCTTCAAAAATTTCGGAATAGAGCGTTTAAAAGCAACTAAAAAGGAAGATTCTTCAATCGATTCATTCCATTATAAGGGAAGTATGTGGAAAATGCAAACCAATTGACGCTTGTCGTTTTGCATAAAACGAAGCGGCATGCACTTGTATATGTCAACGAAACTGACAAAATTTGTTGACACATCTTCCCATAAATGGTACTCTTTAGTAATGAAAACGGTTGCATAACCGCTTTGCTGGATTGGAAAATTCACGGGATAAAGGCAAGGGGAGCGCTGCATGAAACGCGTCACAATTCGAGAGGTCGCCCAAAGAGCGGGCGTTAGCGCGGCAACCGTTTCCCGTGTGCTGAGCAACCACGCGGCTATCAGCGAGGAGACAAAGGCCCTTGTCCGGGAGACCTGCCGGGAAATGAACTATGTGCCGGATATGGCGGCGAGAGGCCTTTCCGGTCACAGCACGCATACCATCGGCGTCATTTTACCGGATATTTCCAACCCGTATTTTTCCGGCATGTACACGGCAATTGAGCAGCGCGCTTCCGAGCTGGGATATCGCGTGCTGCTGAGTAATACGCTCCATGATCCCCGCAGGGAGCAAAGCGCGATCGATCAGATCCTCTCCCATCAGGTGGACGGCATCATGATCTCCGCGTATTCCCCGCAGACGCAGGAACAGCAGGCCCCCCTGATCGGCACGCATCCCTGCGTGTATCTTGGCAGCAACCATGGGCCCGCGTGCAGCTATGTCGAGGTGGATAATGAACGCGGGGCTTATGAGGCCACGCAGTATCTCGTGCATCTGGGGCACCGCAAGATCGTGTTTTTGGGCGGACGTACCAGCTCCCGTACTCTGGAACAGCGTCTCAAAGGCTACCGCCGCTCCCTGCTGGAGCACGGACTGCCGCCGCAGGAGATCACAGCGCCGGATGACGTTGGTGGGCTGCGGCACTGGTGCTATCAGCGGGCAAAGGCGTTGCTGTGGGGTGGCGCTCTGCCGGACGCCATCATTGCATATTCCGACATTTTTGCCATGCGGGTGCTGGAGGCAGCGGGGGAGTATGGCTTGCACGCACCGGAGGACTTTTCCATTCTGGGCTTTGATGACATTGCGTTTGGCTGTCTGCCGCAAATTCGCCTGACCACGGTGTCGCAGAAAAAAATTCATTCCGGCCGTCTGGCCGTGGAACGGCTGGTGGAACAGATGCAGGGCAGCCGCCAGCGCAGCGCCGATGTGCTTTTGCCGGAGCTCATCATTCGCGGCACCTGCCGCAAAATTTAAAGCATGGGGAGAATCGATCATGACCCGAATTCCATTGGAAGAACGCAAGCGCCTCGGCGCACTGCTGGATACTGAGCCGCAGGAGGCCGTCATGGCGCGCATTCCGCAATTTTCAACCGTCGAGACGGGGGAGTTTGCATCCGCGCCAGCTTGTGCGCCGAAAGAATTGGGCGTGTTGATGTTTAATATGGAGCGGGGGGTCCATTTGGAGGAAATTGCGGAATTTCTCCGGGACTGTCCCGCCGTCCAGCCCTTCGATTGCATTTTAGCCAACGAGCTGGATGATGGCTGCGCCCGCTCCGGAAACCGGAATACCGCCCGGGAGCTGGCAAAAGCCTTTGGATTGAATTATGTCTGGGGTCTGGAATTTATTGAGCTGGTCAACGATGAAAACGAAAAGGGTTTTCACGGAAACGCTGTTTTTTCCCGCTGGCCCATTCGCAGAGCCGGCGTTCTCCGCCTGCCGGAGCAATATAACTGGTACTTTGACCGCCAGCGCAGAATCGGCGGAAGATTGGCTGTCTATGCGGAGCTGGATGTAGCCGGACAGCCGCTGGGCGTCGTGTCCATTCATTTGGAAAACCGCACCCACGGCGAGGGTCGTCAGGCGCAGATGCGGGCCATTTTGGAAGCGGTGGAGCGGGAATTGCCGCATATGCCTGTCATTTTGGGCGGCGATCTGAATACCAATACGTTTGACGGACGGAATAAAGAGGATATCGGCGATATTGCGGGAAGCCCCGCTTTGCGTCGCCGTTGTTTGGAGGATGTCTTTCAATATGAACCGCTGCTGCCTATGGTGTCTGCCGCCGGATATCAAATTGTACCGGAGGCGCCGCGTCTGACACGCAGAAAGCCTTTGCCGGACGGGAGCTTTTTACCGCTCCGGCTGGACTGGATCATGCTCAAGGGCCTTGCGGCGCTGGAGAGCCATATGGTCTCCACCGCCCGGGAGGATTTCACATTTGCCCGTCCGGACGGCGCACTGGCCCGCTTTACCGGCGCTGAGCTGTCCGATCACAACGCGATTTGGGCCTCCTGCAAGACGGAGTGATAAGTTCCCCCTCTCCATGAACGCATGGAGTATGAATAAATTGAAATTGGAAGAAAAGGAGAATTCAATCATGAAGAAAACAACCAAGCGCACGTTGGCA
>CAZKMN010000085.1:494-7718 GCA_964553905.1 uncultured Oscillibacter sp. | reverse complement strand
AATTCCAAACCGCCCACACCTATGATTATTTCGTCATCAACGACACTGTGGACCATGCGGTCAACGAACTCAACGCCATTATGACTGCGGAACACTGCAAGCCTAAGGAGCGGATGGAGATCATCAACGCAAGATGACGCCGCACGCCCCTGCAACTGTGGAATTTTAAGCCGGAAACCGGCAGAATGGAAGGATTCTATTATGATGTTATATCCCGCTATGAACAAGCTTACAAGCTATGTTCCCAATCGCTATATGCTGGTGAATGTAGTGGCCCTTCGGGCTCGTCAGATTGCCGATGTGGCCGATGAAACAGGCGAGCATCTGTTGGAAAAGCCGGTTACGCTGGCAATTCATGAGGTGGCGGACGGAAAGCTGGATGCCAGCCACATGAATTTGACGATCGAAGAAAACTGATACCATGACACGGAGGAGGGGCGAGGCATGGAGACCGCTGAGATCGTAAAAGTCGCGGTCAACGCCGCGCCCTATTCCATTGATAAGCCTTATGACTATCTGGTGCCGGAGGCGATGCTTGCATCCGCCGTCCCCGGCGTGCGGGTCATGGTTCCCTTTGGCCGTGGCAACCGCACCAGTGAGGGCGTGGTGCTTTCCCGTGCAATTGCGGAAAAACTGCCGGGGCTCAAGCCACTTACTGCTGTGCTGGACGCAGAGCCGGTGCTGCGGGAAGCGGATTTGTCACTGGCACTTTGGATGCGACAGCGTTATTTTTGCACCATGTTTACGGCGGTGAAGGCAATTTTACCTGCCGGACTTTGGTATCGCCTGCGAGAGCTGTGGCGCGTGGCTGATGGGGTGGACCGCCTGACGGCGGAGGAACGCAGTCAGAAAATCCAGAGGGCCGGACCGGTGCTGGACGACCTGTTTGCTGCCGGCGGCTTTGCCGAGCTAGAGACTTTACAGGATCTTCTGGGCGCTGAGACGGCCTCTATTTTGCGAGAGCTGCAAAAAGCGGGAGTTGTTTCCTGCGAAACTGCCGCCAAGCGCAAGATCAGCGACAAGACCCATCGCATGGTGGAGCTCTCCGTCCGCGCAGAAGACGCCCTTGCGCTGGCTGAGGCAAAGCGCCGCAGTGCGCCTCAGCGATACGAAGTTCTTTTGATGCTGGCTTCCGCCGGACGAACCTCAGCCGCGGATATCTGCTATTTTACCGGCGCTTCCATGCAGACGCTGCGCGGGCTGGAGAAGGCCGGCCTTGTGACGTTCAGCGAGGAAGAGACGCTTCGCATTCCGCCCCCGCCGGAGATCCCCGTGGGGGAGCCTATCGTTTTAAACGAAGAACAGCAAGCTGCGTTTGAGAAGATTTTAGATCTTACCAGACAAAATCAGCCTGAGGTCGCCTTGCTGCAAGGCGTCACAGGAAGCGGAAAAACGCAGGTCTATCTTCGACTGGTACAGGAAATACTTCTTCAGGGGAAGAGCGCCATCGTTCTGGTCCCGGAAATTGTATTGACGCCGCAGATGATGCAAAAATTCACCAGTTACTTTGGCTGTAAAGTCGCAATGCTTCACAGTTCTTTACGGATGGCGGAGCGATATGACCAATGGAAACGCATTCGCAGAGGAGAGGTACAGGTGGTGTTGGGCACACGCTCTGCCATTTTTGCCCCCCTGCAAAATCTGGGACTGATTATTTTAGATGAGGAGCAGGAGAGCAGCTACCAATCGGAGAATGCGCCCTGCTACCACACGCGGGATGTTGCAAAGTATCTATGCGCCAAGCACGGCGCAACGCTGTTGCTAGGCTCCGCAACCCCGTCTGTCGAGACGGCGTTTGCGGCGGAGCAGGGGGGTTATCACCGTGTGCTCTTGCGTAAACGCTACAACGAGCAGAAGCTGCCGACGGTCGTGATTGCAGATCTGCGGGAAGAGGTTCGCGCCGGAAACGCAGGCATGATCGGCGCGACGCTGCGCGGCGAGCTGGAGGAAAATCTGCGCCGGGGCGAGCAGAGCATTTTGCTGCTGAATCGGCGGGGAAACAGTCGGATGCTGCTTTGCGGCGAATGCGGGCATGTGCCGCAATGTCCCAGATGCAGCGTCGCGCTGACCTATCATTCCGCTAATGACCGGCTGATGTGCCATTATTGCGGACATTCCCAGCGCTCCAGCGACACCTGCACGGAATGTGGGGGAATCATGAAGCATGTGGGTGTGGGAACGCAAAAAGTAGAAGAGGAACTGCGCGAGCTCTTTCCAGAGACCGGCATATTGCGGATGGATGCTGATACAGCCGCCAACGGCCACGAAAAAATCCTGCGGCAGTTTGAAAGCCAGCAGATTCCCATCCTCTTGGGGACGCAAATGGTGGCAAAGGGACTGGATTTTGAACATGTCACGCTGGTGGGCGTTCTTTCGGCGGATCTGTCCCTTTACGTCGATCACTATCGTGCTGCTGAGCGGACGTTCAGCTTGCTGACACAGGTGATTGGCCGCGCAGGAAGAGGCGAGCGCCGCGGACGCGCAGTTATTCAGACCTACACACCGGAAAATGATGTGATCCAATGTGCTGCCCATCAGGACTATGAGCGCTTTTATGAAAGCGAGATCCGCTTTCGGAAGCTGCGCCGCTACCCGCCCTTTGCCGACCTTTTCTGGCTGACAGTTTCCGGAACAGAGGAGGGCAGCGTGCTTCGGGCGGCGGTGGGGGTGCGTGAGCTTCTGCACCGGCTTTGCAAAGTGCCCGATGTGGCAAAAACCGATCCAGAGGTCCTGGGCCCTGCGCCTGCGCCGATCCTGCGCGTCAACAACCGCTTTCGGTACCGCTGTACGCTGGTGGGGAAAAATGATCGCGCCACGCGCGCCGGAATGAACTGGCTGATGAAGGAATTTTCCAATGACCGCGCCAATCGCGGACTGAATATTTTTGTGGACTGCAACACGCTGGAGTGAAGCAGTCAGGAGGTTAAAGCTATGGCATTGCGTAAGATTGTAGAGCAGGGCGAGGACTGTTTGACAAAGTCCTGTCGTCCGGTCACCGAGTTCAACCGGCATCTCCATGAGCTGCTGGACGACATGAACGAGACGTTGGCTGACGCCAACGGCGCGGGGTTAGCTGCGCCGCAGGTGGGCGTGCTTCGGCGCGTGTGCATTGTGCTGGACGAGGATAGCGGCGACTTTTTGGAGCTCGTTAATCCCAAGATCATTGCCCAAAGCGGCCAACAGACCGGCTTGGAGGGTTGCTTGAGCGTTCCCGGCAAATGGGGAATCGTCACGCGCCCGGACCGTGTTCGGGTTCGCGCACAGGATCGGGACGGCAACTGGTTTGAGGTGGAGGGCGAGGAGCTGACGGCGCGGGCCTTCTGCCATGAGATCGAGCATCTGGATGGACATCTTTTTGTGGAGCATATCGATCACTTCCTCTCCGAAGAAGAGCTGAAAGCGTATATGGAGCAGGAAGAGGCCGAAGCAAGAGCCGCAGAGGAAGGGGAATAAGTCCATGCGTATCCTGTTTATGGGCACGCCGGAGTTTGCCGTGTCGTCTCTCAGGCGGTTGGTCGCAGACGGCCATACGATCTGCGGCGTGTTTACCCAGCCGGATAAACCCAAAAATCGCGGGCACAAGCTCACATTTTCGCCGGTGAAGGAGTATGCGCTTTCTCAGGGAATCGATGTTTACCAGCCGCTGAAAATGCGGGACGGCGAGGTCTTGAATCTGGCGCGGTCGCTTGCTCCCGAGTTGATCGTGGTGGCGGCTTACGGCAAAATCTTACCGGAGGAGCTGCTGGCCCTTCCGCACTACGGTTCCATCAATGTCCACTCGTCGCTCCTGCCCAAGTACCGGGGCGCGGCTCCGATCAACTGGGCCATTCTGGATGGCGAGGATGAGACGGGCGTATCGATCATGTATATGGCGAAGGAACTGGACGCGGGCGACGTCATCATGCAGGCGCGTACCCCCATCGGAGCGGACGAGGATGCGCTTTCTTTGACGGCGCGTCTGGCGGAGCTGGGTGCAGAGGCGCTCTCACGCACCGTACAGGCTTTGGCTGGCGGCACGGCAACTCGCACACCGCAGAAAGCAAGCGAGCAGACTTACGCTTCGATGCTATCCAAGGAGATGTCCCCAATTGACTGGAATCGCCCCTCCAGAGCCATCGACTGTCAGGTTCGGGGCTTGATCCCTTGGCCCTGCGCCACGGCAAAGTTGGCGGGGCAGACGTTTAAGGTCTATCGAACCGTTGCGGGACATGCCACCCGGGCGCTGCCCGGAACGCTGCTCTCTGCCGGAAAAGAGGGAATTGAGGTAGCCTGTGGGGATGGGACCAGCCTGTTTTTAACGGAAATCCAGGCAGAGGGCGGAAAGCGCATGACAGCAGACGCCTATCTGCGCGGACACCCGATCGAAATTTGAAGAAGGATGATATATGCCTTATTATAGCTATGGAAATTTTCTCGCGAATAACCTCTATGTCCTGCTGCTGATTCCTGTCCTGCTCCTTTCGGCGTGGGCGCAGATTCAGGTCAGCGGGAGCTTTCGTCGATACAGCGCCACCAATAACCGCCGGCATCTGACCGGAGCACAGGCTGCGGAGGCGGTCTTGCGCGCCCACGGCGTTTTTGACGTGGGTATCCGCAGCGTGCGCGGAAATCTCACCGATCACTATGATCCGCGGGATCGCACGATCTACCTCTCTGAGTCTGTCTATCATGCACCCACGATCGCCGCGGTGGGCGTTGCCGCCCATGAGGCGGGACACGCCGTGCAGTATGCCGAGAACTACGGCCCGGTGCGGCTGAGAAGCGCCATCATTCCGGCTACGCAGATTGGCTCCCGCTTTTCCTTCATTCTGCTGCTGGCGGGCATGTTTCTGTACAGCCAGACGCTGTTTTTCGTGGGCATCGTGCTATTTTCTTTTACAACCATTTTTCAGCTTGTGACGCTGCCTGTGGAGTTCAACGCATCGGCCAGAGCCATCGAGACGATTGAAAGTCAGGCCCTTTTGGATGAAGATGAGACGGTCGGCGCCAAAAAGGTGTTGCGGGCTGCCGCACTGACCTATGTCGCGGCGCTGCTGATGTCGGTCTTACAGCTTTTGCGGTTTTTGCTAATTTTTATGGGCCGAAACGGGAATGGGCGCGGAGGTGACCGGGAATGAGCGCACGGGAAACTGCCTTGCGCGTTTTAATCAGTTGCCGGACCAACGGCGCATGGGCGGACGCGGCGCTGAAAGCGCAGCTTCGGCGGGATGGTGTCTCCGGGCAGGATGCCGCCCTGTGCAGCCGTCTGGTTTACGGGGTGCTGCAAAACAGATTGCTGCTGGATTACGACATTTCTGCATTTTGCTCCCAAAAGCCGGATCATTTGCAGCCTCCTCTGCTGGACATCCTCCGTCTGGGAGCCTATCAGATTCTCTTTTTGGATAAAGTTCCCGATCGTGCCGCAGTCGATGAGGCGGTGAAGCTGGCAAAGACGTTTAAAAGGGGGCAAGCATCTGGCCTTGTCAACGCTGTTCTCCGTAAGATTTCAGCCAATAAGACTGCGATGCCTCCGCTGCCGGAGCGAGATGAAGTGCTGCGGCTTTCCACCCAGTACAGCCATCCGAAATGGCTGGTCAAGCGCTTTGAAAAGCTCCTTGGCGCAGCTGAGACAGAACAGCTTTTAAAGGTGAATAACCAAATTGCACCGCTGACAGTGCAGGTCAATCCGCAGAAAACCACCGGGGATGCGCTGGTTGCCTCTCTTGCATCCAGCGGCGTTACCGCTGTGCCCCATGCGTGGGTGCCGGACTGTCTGGAGCTTTCCGGCACCGGCGATTTGACGGGCTTGCCGGTGTTTCAAGCGGGTGATTTTCTCGTTCAGGACCCCGCAGCCAGACTGGTTTCTCTGGTGAGCGGCGTGCGTCCGGGACAGCGGGTTTTGGATGTGTGCGCGGCTCCGGGCGGGAAGTCGTTCAGCGCTGCGTTTGCCATGAGGGATCAGGGCTCCGTTTTAGCGTGCGACGTCCATGAAAATAAGCTGCGGCGCATTGAAGAGGGCGCTGCCCGGTTGGGCCTTTCCTCGGTGGAGACTGCCCGGGCAGATGGAAGAACGTTTTGTGCCGAGTGGGAGCGCGCCTTCGATGTGGTACTGGTGGACGCGCCCTGTTCGGGCCTTGGAATCATCCGAAAAAAACCGGATATCCGCTATAAGCGGCCTGATGACTTTTTCCAGCTGCCGGTGTTGCAGTCTGAAATTTTAGAAAATGCCGCACGGTATGTCAGACCCGGCGGAACGCTGGTTTATTCGACCTGCACGGTGTTGCCGGAGGAAAACGAACAGGTGACTGCTGCGTTTTTGGGGGAACACCCAGAGTTTACCCGGGACGGCTTCACGCTTCCAATCGGCGAAACGGACGGACAGATTACCCTGTGGCCCCATCGCCACAAAACGGACGGCTTTTATATCTGCCGGATGATCCGGCACAGTTGAGAGGACCCATATGATCGATTTAAAATCCATGAATCCCGCAGAGTTGACGGCTGCTCTTGTCGCCATGGGACAGCCTGCCTTCCGCGGAAAACAGGTGTTTTCGTGGCTGCATCGGGGCGCACGATCCTTTGAGGATATGACCAATTTGCCCAAGGCTTTGCGGGATACTTTGCAGGCTACTTGCGCCTTTTCCGTGCCGCAGGTGGCCAGAAAGCAGGTTTCTCAGCAGGACGGAACCATCAAATATCTTTGGGAGCTGGCGGACGGAAACTGCATTGAATCCGTCCTGATGCGCTATCACCACGGAAATACCGTGTGCATTTCCTCACAGGTCGGATGCCGCATGGGTTGCGCGTTCTGCGCGTCTACGGTTGCCGGAAAGGTCAGAGATCTGACGCCTGCCGAAATGCTGGATCAGGTGCTCTTTACGCAACTGGATTCCGGCGTGGAGATTTCTAATATTGTGCTGATGGGAATTGGCGAGCCCATGGATAATCTCGATCATGTTTTGCGATTTTTGGAGTTGGTCAATCATCCGGACGGACTGCAAATTGGGATGCGGCATATTTCACTTTCCACCTGCGGCGTGATTCCCGGAATTCTCCGTTTGGCAGAGCTTGGCTTGCAATTGACGCTTTCTGTGTCTCTCCATGCGCCGGATTCCGAGACGCGCTCCAAAATCATGCCGGTGAATCGTGCATACGATGTGGACGCGCTGTTTGACGCCTGCCATCTGTATTTTCAAAAGACCGGACGCCGGATCTCCTTTGAATATGCAATGATTGACGGCGTGA
>CAZKMN010000085.1:0-484 GCA_964553905.1 uncultured Oscillibacter sp. | reverse complement strand
GCAGGCAGATTTGATTGCCAAAAAACTGCGGGGGATGCCGGGACACGTGAACCTGATTCCGCTTAACGATGTGGTTGAAAGTCCCTTCAAGCCCTCGCACCGAATCTCAGCGTTCCAAAAGAGACTGGAATCCCTTGGCGTCACCGCCACTGTGCGGCGGAGCTTGGGCGGCGATATTGATGCCAGTTGTGGCCAATTGCGGCGAAAAGCGATGGAAGAAGCACAGAAAGGGGAGGATTCCCAATGATGAAATTTTGGGGCATAACGGATGTGGGTCTGGTCCGCAAGGACAATCAGGACGCCTATGCCGCCTTTCAAAATGAGCCCACCGGACATACCGTCTGCGTGGTGTGCGATGGAATGGGAGGCACTTCCGGCGGTCAGCTTGCAAGCCGGATTGCCGTGAAGACCTTTGAAACGGAAATGAAAGAGTTGCTGACGCCTGACATGAAACCGGAACAACTGCGGGAGGTGTCCTCCTGCG
>CAZKMN010000084.1:0-7743 GCA_964553905.1 uncultured Oscillibacter sp. | reverse complement strand
AGCGCCGTGGGCGCAGATTTTCGCACAGGCGCGGCAGCCCACACAGCGTTTTTCCTTCACATAGGGCTTGCCGGAGTTGTGCTGCTCCATCTTGCCCGCCCGGGACCCGCAGCCCATGCCGATGTTTTTCAGGCAGCCGCCCATGCCGGCTTGCTCGTGGCCCTTGAAGTGGGTCAGAGAAATGAAGACATCGGCGTCCATAACGGCCCGGCCGATCTTGGCCTCTTTCACGTGCTCCCCGTCGATGGGCACCAGGGTTTCGTCCAGCGCGTTTTTCCGCCCGCCCACATAAAGCGTGTTGCAGTCGGTCAAAAAGGGCTTGCCGCCCTGCGCCTTGACCAGATCCACAACGACCTTTGCCCAGTTGGGGCGGAGATAGGCGAGGTTGCCCGGCTCTCCGAAATGCATCTTGATGGCCACGTATTTGCCCTCCAGATCCATCTCACCGAAACCGGCGGTCATCATCAGGCGGGCCAACTTCTGGGGCAGATTTTCCCGCCAGCTGGGCGCACGAAAATCCGCAAAGTAAACTTTGGATGCTGTCTGCATGTGGGTGCTCCTCTTTTCCTGTTGTACGGCCTTGCCGCCTCAGTCCATGTCCACGTTGATGTTGTCCGTGCCGTGCTCGTCAAATTCGGAGAGATAGGCGTCGATGCGCTCCATCAGCTCGCCGTAATTCTCCCGGGTCAGGGGCTGACCGTCCATGTCCCTCAGCGCCAGCTCCTCCGCCAGAATCTCATAAAACACCACGTCTTCATAGCTCTCGATCGCCTCGTGGATTCCGCCGTCGGCAAATGCGCGGGAGGGAATCAGCTCGCCCTCATAAAGCTCCACCAGCTTTGGCATCTTGTGCTGAAGACAGTGGGAGAAAATCAGGCTCTCTACCCGGTCGTATTCCTTGATGCGGTCGTTCTCGCGGGTGGAGTTCATCACCCAGTTTCCGATGTACACCAGATCCAGCAAATAGCGGTATTGCTGTTCCGTCAATTCGATTTTCATGGACAAACACCTCCCGGTCCCTTTCGTTACAGCATGATTATAGCAAATCGCGCAGAAAAATACCACATAAAAAACAGGGTAAAAAGACTAAAAACTGTCTTGCAGCAAGAGCGAACTCATAGTATAATATATAATTCAGGTGTAAACTGTGAATGTTCCGGCAATTTCTGGCGCCGGACTGGGATTTTGACAAGGAGTTTGGAGAAACTATGGATATGCGGCCCATTGGGGTGTTTGATTCAGGGCTGGGCGGACTGACGGCGGTGCGCTCACTGCGGCAAATTTTGCCTGCGGAGGATCTGATCTATTTTGGAGACACCGCCCGGGTGCCCTATGGCGGTCGGGCGCGGGAGACGATTTTGAAATATGCCCGGCAGGATGTGCGGTTTTTGCGGTCTTTTGACCTCAAGGCTATCCTGATCGCCTGCGGCACCGTGTCTACCACGTCCCTTCAAACGCTGCAAGAGGAAAACACGCTGCCCGTTGTGGGCGTGGTGGAGCCCACCTGCCGCCGGGCATTGGCGGTGACCAAAAACCGCAAAATCGGCATGATTGCCACGCTGGCCTCCGTCCGCTCCGGCGCTTATGAAGCGACGCTCCGCCGTCTGGACCCCGGCGTGGAGGTGATTGGAAAGCCCTGCCCGCTGTTTGTGCCGCTTGTGGAAAGCGGTCGCATCCACCGGGGCGATGTGGTCATCGAGACGGTGGCTCGCGAATATCTCACGCCCCTGCTGGAGGCGGGGATCGACACGCTGATTTTGGGCTGCACCCATTATCCGCTGCTGGCGGACCTGATCGGGGACATCTGCGGACCGGACGTGACGCTGGTCTCCGCCGGGGAGGAATCCGCCTTTGAGCTCAAGCGGATGCTCAAGGCCCACTCTCTTCGCGCAGAGGAGGGCCACGAGGGATCGGCTGAGTTTTATGTGAGCGATCGGGTGGAGGATTTTGAGCGCATTGCCTCCCTGTTTTTGCAGGAGGATCTGCGCCACACGGCACGGAGGATCGACATTGACCAGTATTGAAACCACCGAATTTCCGGTGCTGCTGTCCATTCGGGGCGAGCAGTATTTTGACGGCGTGGACCCGGACGCCACGGAGCTGATGACCGAGGGAACGCTGCGCCTGACGGAGCGCGGGCTCGTTTTGCGCTATGAAGAGACGGCGCTCACCGGGATGGAGGGAACCACCACCGCCTTTACGCTGGAGGACGACCGGGTGATTTTGACCCGGATGGGAACGGTCAATTCCCAAATGGTGTTTGAAGAGGGGAAACAGCACACCTCCCTTTATGAAACGCCCTTTGGCGAGCTGGCGGTGGATATCCAAACAAGCCTCCTGCGCCACCGCCTGAGCGAGCGGGGCGGCTTGCTGGAGATCAAATATTCCATAGCCGTGGAGCATACGCTCACCGGACGCAATTGCTTTAAAATTCGGGTGAAACGGAAATAGACCATGCAAAAAAACAATGCCAACGAAAGAGGTATTTTACTATGATTCACATGATGCAAAACGCCAAGGAGCAGGCGGCGGCTCTTGCCATGGCCGCCTATTGTGCCGCTGCGGAGGACGGCACGCTGCCCAAAGCGGAGGTGAAAACCGCCCCGGTGGAAATCCCCAAGGACACCGCCAACGGCGATTTTACCACCACCTTTGCGCTGGCGGCTTCCAAGCTGCTGCGCCAGCCGCCCCGGACCATCGCCCAGGCGCTGCTGGACCATATGGATCTCAGCGGCACATATTTTGCCTCTGCGGAGATCGCGGGACCCGGCTTTTTGAATTTCCGCCTGAATGAGAGCTGGTATGCCGGCGTGCTGGACGCCGTGGAGCAGGAGGGAGCTGCGTACGGCACCTCCGGCCATTTGGCGGGGCAGAAGATCATGGTGGAATTTGTCTCTGCAAACCCCACTGGCCCCATGCACATGGGCAACGCCCGCGGCGGCGTGCTGGGCGACACGCTGGCTTCCGTGCTGGCGGCCTGCGGCGCTGACGTGACCCGGGAATTTTACGTGAATGACGCGGGGCATCAGATCGACAAGTTTGCCCAGTCTCTCGAGGCGCGGTATCTCCAGAGTTTCCGCGGCGCGGACGCGGTGCCCTTCCCGGAGGACGGCTATCAGGGCGGAGACATCACCGAGCTTGCCCAGCTCTATGCCGACCAAAACGGCGACAAGCTCCTCTCCGTTTCTCAGGAAGAGCGGCGGGATACGCTGGCCCGGTTTGGCCTTGACGTGAATCTGCCCAAGATGAAAACGGACCTGCAACGCTATAAAATCAACTACGATAACTGGTTTTATGAATCCACGCTGCACGAGAGCGGCTATGTGGCCGAGACGGTGGCGATGCTGACGGAAAAGGGCTGGACGTATGAAAAGGACGGCGCGCTGTGGCTGCATACCGCCAAAATCATGCGCCAAAATCTCCTGAAAGCCGGCAAAAAGGAAGCGGACGTGGAGAAGCTGGACCTCAAGGACGACGTGCTGCGCCGCGCCAACGGGTTTTACACGTACTTTGCCGCCGACATTGCCTATCATCGCAATAAGTTTGCAGTCCGGGGCTTTGACAAGGTCATCAACGTCTGGGGCGCGGATCACCACGGTCATGTGGCCCGGCTCAAGGGCGCACTGGACGCGCTGGACCTCAACGGCACGGAAAAGCTGGATATCGTCCTGATGCAACTGGTGAAGCTGCTGCGGGACGGCGAGGTGGTCCGCATGAGCAAGCGGACCGGCAAGGCCATCTCCCTGAGCGATCTGCTGGATGAAATTCCGGTGGACGCCGCCCGGTGGTTCTTTAATTCCAAGCCCGATACGCAGATGGAGTTCGATTTGGGACTGGCTGTGCGGGAGGATTCTGAAAATCCCCTTTATTACGTGGAGTATGCCCACGCCCGCATTTGCTCCCTGCTGCGGGCCATGGGGGAGGAGGGCGTCACGGTTTGCGCCCAGTCCGACGTGAAGATGGAGCTGCTTGCGGGAGACACGGAGCAGCAGCTCATCAAGCAGCTCTCCCAATTTTGCGAGGAGATCCGTCTGGCGGCTCGGGACTATGACCCCAGCCACATCAACCGGTATTTGCAGGAGCTGGCTGGCTGCTTCCACCGGTTCTATACCGCCTGCCGCATGAAGGGCGAGGAGCCTGCGCTTCTGGCGGCCCGCCTGAAGCTGGCGGATGATACGCGGATCGTTTTGAAAAACGGCTTGGCTCTTATCGGCGTGGACGCGCCGGAGAGAATGTAAAAAAACGCACAAAAGACCCGGTTCGGATTGCGCTGCTGCGCGACCCGAACCGGGCTTTTTTTGAAAAAAGAGCGCATGTCGCCTCTCAAAATGCGCGCAAGGCTCTTTGAAAAACCGGAGGCAGGGCGCACAAAGCCCGGAGCAGAGAAACGAACAGAGAAATTTTCCGCCGTTCGCATAATCGGAAGTGCATTGCATAGACTGAAATTGCGGCTCTGCGCCGCCGCTTTTTTTGCGAGAGGAAGGGAGGAACGCCGGTGAGGAAACGTCTGTTTTATTGGGAACTGGCCGGATTTTTGTGGACGGTGGCGGCGGGTGTGCTGCTGCATTTTACCTATGACTGGAGCGGGCAGCAGGCGCTTGTGGCGGCTTTTTCTGCGGTGAACGAGTCCACGTGGGAGCATATGAAGCTCCTCTTTTTCCCGATGTTTTTCTTTTCGCTGGTTCAGGTGTGCTTTCTGGGGCGCAATTATCCCAATTTCCCGGCGGTACGGTGCGTTTCCACGCTGCTGGGATTGATGCTGATCCCGACGCTTTATTATACCTATACCGGAATTTTGGGATATCACCTGATTTGGGCGGATATGGCTATCTTTTTTGTGGCGGCGCTGGGCGCATTCTGGCTGGATTTTTATCTGCTGGAAACGGGCCGGCTTTCCCGCATGTGGCAGCAGGTGGTGGGATTGCTGGTGCTGTGGGGGCTGGCGGCGCTGTTCGTCTGGTGCACGTTTCATCCGCCGTGGCTGGGCTTGTGGCTGGATGCACAGACGGGCCGGTATGGCGTATCCGCTTGACGGGTCTTCGAACGGACGGGGAAAATACCCCGTGGGATTCATGCCGTCAACCGGAATGGCCTCAATTGCCGGCGTTTTTACCGTTCACGATGAAAAGCTCCCTGCTTTCGTAGTGATGTGGTCGGAAAACCACTTCTACTTGAACAGGGGGCTTTTTTGCCGCCCATTTTACTCTCCCAACATGACCTGGGTCCTTTTGATACAGCCAGATAAGCGTAGCTCTGCTGAGAATCCGGCGCAGTTGCACTTTACTCTCTTTCGTAAAGGAAAAAGCGTGTCGGAACCACTGGTTCCAACACGCTTTTTGTCTCACAGCTTGGTCACAACGGGGATGACCATGGGGCTGCGCTTTGTGTTTTTGAAGAGATAGCTGCTGACGGCGGATTTCACGGCGCCCTTGAGCTCGCCGTCGTCCCGGCTGCGCTTGTGGGCAACGCTCTCGGCGGCTTCCATAGCCACCCGCTGCAATTCCTTCATCATCTCCTCGGATTCCTTCACATAGATGAAGCCCCGGGTGATGATCTCCGGCGGGCTCAGCAGCGCGCCATCGTGGCTGGAAACCGGCATCACAACGACCACCATGCCGTCCTCTGCCAGACGCTTGCGATCCCGCATGACCACCGCGCCCACGTCGCCCACGCCGGAGCCGTCCACATAGACCTCGCCGGCGGGCACCGAGCCGTTGATCTTCAGCGTTTTGGCTGTTAATTCAACGACAGCGCCGTTATCGGCAATGGCGATGTGGTTGCGGTCCATGCCCATTTGCTGGGCCAGACGGCTGTGGATTTGCAGCATCCGCTGCTCGCCGTGGAGGGGGATGAAAAAGCGGGGCTTGGTCAGCGCGTGGATGATCTTCAGCTCTTCCTGACAGGCGTGGCCGGAGACGTGGAGCATATCCGCCCGGTCATAGACCACGGTGGCGCCCTTGCGGAACAGCTCGTTGATGACGCGGCCCACCGTCACTTCGTTGCCGGGAACGGCGGAGGCGGAGATGATGACCTTGTCGCCTGCGCCGATCTCCACCTGCTTGTGGGTGGAAAATGCCATGCGGTACAGGGCGCTCATTTCCTCGCCCTGAGAGCCGGTGGTGACAATGACCTGCTTGCTTTTTGGCAGACCCTTGATCTTGGTGATGTCCATGAGGGTGTTCTTGGGCACCTTCATATACCCCAGCTCCGTGGAGACTTTCATCATGTTTTCCATGCTGCGACCGGTGACGGCTACCTTGCGCCCACAGGCCGCCGCAGCGTCCAGCACCTGCTGGACACGGTGGACGTTGGAGGCAAAGGTGGTGACGATGATGCGATCCTCGCAGTTGTTGAACTGGCGGGTAAAGGTGGCGCCCACCGTCTTTTCAGACGGTGTGAAGCCGGGCCGCTCCACATTGGTGGAATCGGCGCACAGGGCCAGAACGCCCTCCTTGCCCAGCTCGCCCAGACGGGCCAGATCGATGACCTCGCCGTCAATGGGGGTGGAATCGATCTTAAAGTCGCCGGTGTGGACCACCACGCCCAGATGGGTGTGGATGGCGAACGCCACAGAGTCTGCGATGGAGTGGTTCACGTGGATGAATTCCACGTTGAATTTACCGGCGCGAACGGTCTTGCCGGGCTCCACTGTGATGAGCTTTGTGGACTTTACCAGATTGTGCTCCTCCAGCTTCAGCTTGATGAGCCCGGCGGTAAAGCGCGTGCAGTAGATGGGCATGTTCACCTGCTTGAGGACATAGGGAATGGCGCCCACATGGTCTTCGTGACCATGGGTGATGAACAGGCCGCGGATGCGGCTGCGATTTTTGATGAGATAGCTGACGTCGGGGATGATGCAGTCGATGCCATACATGTCGTCCCCGGGGAACGCCATGCCGCAGTCCACCACGATGATCTCGCCGCCGCACTCGTATGCGGTCATATTCTTTCCAATTTCATTCAGACCGCCTAAGGGAATGATTTTCAATTTTTCTGCCATAGATTGAGATGCTCCTTTTTTGTATAAAAAATGTACAGCAGCTCCGCACCTCCATCGGCGCAAACAGCGCCCGGAGAGCCCAAAAAGGGCACGCAAAGAAGAGACGCCTGTTGCCTGTCCGGCCCCGTTTCGCCGGCAGGGGTTCAGTCACGTCATGTCAGATTTCGATATGAGAGCTGTTGATCTATTTAACCGGGGGAAGTCCGTTCCACGCCGGTAAAATACGGGGGAAACAGCGGAGAAGCCATGCTCCTCGACGCTTGATTTGATCTAGTATAGCACAAAGTACCCGCTTTGTATACATTTTTTTAAAAGGAACCCACCGGAAAGGCCTCTCCCTATAAAAAAGCATCCCACCCGATCTTTTAAGCGGGTGGGATGCTTTTTTGCGTTATGATGCCGGGCCCACGCCGAACTCGGACTGCCAGCGCTCCAAATCCTCTGCGTCACGGTCGTCCAGCGCGTGCAACCCACCTCGGTTTTCCATGTGGTGGGTCAGCTCGTGACTGAGCGTTTTGGCCAGCTCCGCTATCCAAAGCGCCTCGTCCCAATCCTCGTTTTGCGCCAGAGCGACAAAGGAGCCATAGTAGAGATTCACATATCGGCCCAGAAGATCGTCCCGGTATTCGCCCAGAATATACAGCGCGCCTTCCGGAAACGCCTCATCCGGCTTTGTCTCCTCCAGCAGATTGACCCCGCCGTTGAGCCCCTCGAACAGCACCGGGGGAAGCCGATCCGCCATG
>CAZKMN010000083.1:0-7772 GCA_964553905.1 uncultured Oscillibacter sp. | reverse complement strand
TTATTCAGCGTATAGTCCGCGGGCAGCGCCTGCCTGACATTTTCGCCCAAATCCTCATAGCTGTTATATTTGCGGAAATCGCTGGAGAGGATCGTGGTGATTTGCACGTCAAAATCCTGACTGACATCGGCTAACAGCTTCCCGTAAATTCCGCGATAGGATTTCTTCGTCGTCTCACTCTGATATCCACCGTAGCCCACCGTCTCCATCTGCTCTTCCAGATTATAGCCATTATCATCATGGGTCGTGCTGTTGATTTGCAGGATGTTGATGGATTTTGCCTGCCCTTCCGGGGGCTGGATATAGGTATAGTTATGGGTGGAGGCATGGATATAGGAATTGCCCGTTCCGGTCTTCGTCACTTGCAGTTTCCACGGCAAAATGCCCACAGCCGTGGACGGCATCTGACGCTTCACCGTATACACCGGGGCGTTTTTCTCGTCCGTTCCGCCTTTGAGCTCGGTCAGCTCTATATTGTTTCCGCTTGCATCTTTGCAGAGAATATCTGCCAACATTTCCGACTGGGTATAGTTTCCGTCGCCGTCCTGATCCAAAAACAGGGACACCTCATAGGTGGTAGTCTGGGGCGTTGGGTCGGTGGCATTTAAAATCTGGAAGGAATACGAGAGATAATACTTCCCGTTTTCGCTTTCCAACTTGCCTGTAACCGTGCCGTTTTCTGCCTTTTCATAAGGTGTTGGATACTGATTGCCCTGAAATTTGATTTCCGGCTTGGAGAGGTTCAGCGCAGCGTATACCGTCTCCTGATGGGTTTTGGCGGCTGTTTCCCGCTTGACGTTGCTGCGGTCCTTGATGGCGTCCAGCAGCGCGTAAACCTGAGAGGCGCTATCCACAATTTTGTCATTGACGCTGCGACTTCCCACTACCGCAGGGACGGAGAGCGTTGCGGGCTGGGCGGGGGCTACATCGATTACCTGCCAATTTCCGCTGGCTTTTGTGACATTCCAGTATTCGCTGGATGCTGAATTTCCATGTTTAACATAGTCGGTATCAACTACGGTAGCTTTACAATAGTAATACCCGGATATATCTGTATTTGCCGAAAGGGTGTATGATGCGTTGGTTTTCAAAAACGTACCGAAATAGCGATACCATTCATAATTTATTTCGTATCCATCTACACCAAGTGCGCTGGCTGTAAATGTATCTGAAGCGTCATCAAAGGCAATCGATACGGAATAGTATTTTGTACCTTTTTTCTCAGTGGTTCGATTTCCAGAATAGTAAATCTCATTACCGTTCCAGTAAGCATATTTACTTGTCAGTTCTGTTTTACTAGCATCAGGAAATGTGACAACACAATAATAATACTTGTTAGTAGTTGAACCTACCCTAAGATTCACTTCCGATTCGCCAGACAGCACTGTGTCCTGCCATCCGCGCCACCCGTCATACCACATCTGATGCCACTCATATTTCGCGTTTCCCGGAGCTCCCTCGATTGTATATATGTCAAAATTTTTGTTCTGGTGCTTTCCTGTAATCTTAATTGAATATTCGTAGCTATAGCTTCCATACTGGCCGCCAGTGCTTTCTTCTGCCGTGAATCCAGCGGCATTCAAGCTGACCTCGAGGGCATTACTGGTGGCAGTGGCGCTCTTGCCTTCATAGCTGGCCGTCACCTTGCAGGTATAAATGCCGCCTTCCGAAACAAAGCAGGTTTGCTTTGTTGCGCCGGAAATGGCCTCGCCATCCCGATACCACTGGAAGGTTCTCGCCGGGGAATCCTCTCTCCCATCCACGTTGCTGGTCAACTGATAAGTCACCTGAAGCTGCTTATTGTCGATTTCTTCAATTTTTGCATTCAGCGTAAAGGTTTCCGCATCCTTGCCGGTATCGGTAAGCAGATCATCCGCAAGGATGATGGGATAGCCGGTGGAGGCAAAATCTTTCAGTTTTTGGACCTTGACTGCCGTCAAATCGTTGCCGGAGAATCGATAGAGATTGGCCTTGGAGGACGCGGTTGCGTCGATATAGCCGCTGTCGGGATCTCCCTGATAATAATCCCGATCCAAAAGGCCGGAGAGGTTATAGCCGCCCCGATACCAATCTCCGATATTGGTATAGACCAAGCCATCCAAGCGTTCGTCATTATGGTTATTCAGCGAAAATGCACAATGAGACCCCAGATAGACCACGTCGTAATTTTCCGAAACATCCTCAATTTTTCCAATGAATTCGGCAGTCGACATGGTCACAATGGAAACGTCGTCTCGTGTATATTTTCCATCCGGAAACCAGCTCAAAACCGTGCTTTTTGTCAATTTCGTGTCTTTTGCCGGTTCAATATCCAGCACGGTAAATTGATCCTTCGCCGTCACCACACGCTGATTTGCATAGTTGATGATATAGCGGATGGCGCTGGCCATGCTGACGTCCTCGCGCAAAAGATCGGTTGTGGCAGCGTCAGGCAGGCGGCGCAAGGCGTTTTCGTGGAGAATTTCAGCATACACATCGTAAAACGCGGCGCCGGGCGTTCCATAGAGATCCTTTTGAAATGGGGTGTCCAGCCCCTGCGTGGCCAGAGGTGCCTTTGCCACATAGACGTTCTGTCTTACAAACGTCCCTAAGGTCGACGTGCCCTTGAGCAACGCCGCCAGTTGACCGATTTTCGTTCCAGTCTGGGAAATCAGGTTGCTATCCACCACAATCGGCGTACGATTTTCCTCATTTGTTGCCGTCAAAAGCGCCTCGTAAGCCTTTTGGCTGAGATCGTTTCCGCTTGCTGAATACGCAGTCGGAGACGTACCGTTCAGCCGGAATCCTCCAGAGAGGACCACCAGTCCGAATTTCAGCGCCTTGATCTTCTCTACCAGAGCATCATCCAGCTTGGACGCAGGAACACTGGTGACAGACACCCGCAAAGACGCGGCTTTTTCTGCCGACACATCCATGGTCTTTTTCAAGAACCAGTTATTGTTGGCATAGCCTCCGCTATAAAAAACCGTATCGGTAGTCACGCGCCAAGAGCCCTCGTTAGTTGCAGTATAGCGATAATCGCCCTTGCCGCTGCCTACGTACACAAATCCAATGGTCGTGAGGTCGAACCAGCCCTTTCCCTCTGCCTTTTGATACGGCGTAATTTGATCCAACGGTGCGGCATACCAGCCGGTGTTGGTATTCGGTGCAGTTTCCGCAGTGGCGCCTTCCGCTAAAGCGGAAGAGGGCACGCCGGTAGCCGTCACATAATAATAGTCGTATCCACGCTCCAAGCCGTTGGAAAGCTGGTCATAATACTCATAATGACCCAATTCCGGATTTTCGGCATTGGTCACCCACGTGTAAATGGCCACATTCTGATCCGGCCAAGCTTCCGCCGCGGTCATATCCAGCTTGGCAAACGTGGGCTGATAGTAGAAATTGGTTCCAGCAGCCACTTCACCGATTCCGCAGGGGCGGAAATAGTCAATGTTTTGGAGATATCCACCCTTTTGATCCGGACGAATCGTAAAGGTCGTCTCCGCACGATAGTCAAAGTCATCGCCATCGCTCTTTTTTTCGACAAAGGCGCCTTGCACATTCTCTGTCGTTTCGGAATGGTCCAGCTTCAGTGCGCTATACGTAACGCCGGAAGAGCGCGTCTCCCAAGGGAGAAGCTCATTGTAATTGCCCTTATCCAGCAACGGCGCAGCATCCCCAGCAGCCAGCAGACCTTTATTTCTCAAACTGCCAAGCAGCGCATCCATATATGCCGCTCGTGCAGCTTGATTCGTTTTCCGGGGCAGTTCTTCCGCCCAATAGGCAGTCGGCTCCTGTCCCGCTGCATAATAACCGATGCTGCCGCTGTTTTCCTCCGGCACGATCTCCAGAATCTGAAAGCTGGTGGAGCCGCTCTCCAAGCTATGCACAATGGATTCAATATGAGGCAGCGACGTCACCGCCGACGCCGTCCGCACGTCCGCAATCAGCGCCAGAAGCAGGCACAACGCCAATCCTCCTGCCGCCGCATTCACTGCAATCCGCTTGAATTGTCCTTTTTTCATGGTCCATTCCTCCTCAGGCTCAAGATGCCTGATCTAAAAGCTCCTCCACCGAATTCGCAAGCTGGGGCGTATTCCGCAGCGCGATCGTCTGCTTTCCGGTATAGCTCTTTCCATCCCGCTCCAGCGTCAACGTAATGCCGACGCCCGTGACCCGGCCGTTTTCCGTCTCGCCTGCATCTGCCGAAAAAGCGCTCACATCCTCGGAGAGCATATGCGCTTCGCTGGCTTCGATGCTACTCTCGTCCGTTGCGGACGTCACCGAAAGCTGCCGGTACTCCAAATCATCCGAACCCATTTGGTATGCGCTGAGCGTATAGTCATCCGTGTCATCATCCCGACTGAGCAGGTACATTGCGTCGCCCGCCGTTGAAATATACATTGCTGTATCACAGTCCAGCACCGTTTCCTGTACCTGACTCATCGCCTGCTGCGCTGCCGTTTGCAGGCGGATTCCAGAGGACACGGATCGATAGGAATTGGCGCCTGTCTGCATAAATCCGAAGATTCCCACCACTACAATTCCCAAAATTGCGGTGGCAATGATGAGCTCCACCAACGTGAAGCCTTTATTATTTCCTTTTTCTTTCATTATCTCTCAGCCTCCCAGCACGTGGGAGCCTGTCAAAGCATCCACCGTAACGGTATACGTCCGCAGGCCACCCGTCACAGAGATGGTCCCTTTCTTCGTTGATCTGGCAACCGTACCGGATTCCAATGCGGAAAAGTTTTCAAGACCCCCGCTGCTGCGGTCAAAGGAAATATAGAGATTTTCCGTCTCTGTGATTTCCACAGGCTCTGCGTTGTCAAAGCTGTAAACTACTTTTACTTGCTTCCCTGAGAGGAGGTCATCCCGGCGCTTTTCTCCCTCCACATACTCTCCGTGGACCTTTCCGTCCTGCATATAGAGCCGCAGGTATTTGGCGTCTGCCCGGCTCATGCAATTGATCTTACACTCGGAAATTTTTCCGTCGATTTCACTGGCGCACCGGCGTGCACCGGTGGAGGAAACAACGGAGAAAGACAGCACTGCCATGCTGGAGAGCACGGCCAAAATGGTGATTACGACGATCAGTTCCACTAAAGTATATCCGCCGTTACGCCGTTTCATGGCTGTCCCTCCTTTCGCATTATTGCTTGCTCCAATTTCGATAATACACCAATTCATCGAGGCCCCATGTCTTCTTTTCCGGCACATCGTCATCGGGCGTACTGTTGCTGCCGTAGTTCACCAGATAGTCCTGCACGGCCAGCAGCAATGCATCCACGCTCTCGCCAGAAGAAACCGTCGCATCACTTTGGACGGTGATCGTACCGCCGCACAGGATAAGGCCTTGATAGTCGTGCTTCACCACAACATTGCCCGCCGCAATAATCAGCGTGGGGGCAGCATCGGAATCCACTGTGTAATCCCCACCGGTCACATACCACTTTTTCCCGTCGCTCAGCGCGCCCCAAACCGGTGCGCCAAGGAATCGCACTTTGTCTTCCAGCACGTAGTAGGCATAGGGGTCCTTTGCATCTGCCGAGGTTTTATTGGTGGTCAAGCTGACACAAAGATTTTGGTAAAACCGCGCCAGTCGATCTGAAGTTCTGGTGGCAAATTTTTCACCATCGCCGCCGGCGAGCACATCGTCCGTCAACACATAGCCCCGGCTTTTCAGCGCGGAAGCCCTTCCCTGCACATCCAGATATCCGGTGAGATATTCCTGAATGTCTTTCGGATTTTTGCTAAACGCATCCTTGAAATAGGCATTGGCATGGTCAACCGTATCAAACTTCAAAAAGAGATACACTACAAATTGTTTTTCCACCGTCTCCGTGCCCAAAGGATACACCAGTTTCACCACAGACGCACCATACTTCGTTTTCACCTCTGTCGGCAAGGTGGCGGTAAACTGCGTCAAATCCGGTTCTTGTCCAGAAGAGACTTTAATGACCACCGGATTTGAAGTCAGCAGATCATTCTTATTGAGATATCGGTCCGGCACCAGATACAGCCGCTGCTCGCTCTTTGCTGCGACCGAATCTCCCATCAGCAGGCTGTTTCCGCTGGCAGTCGCCCGAACGAAACTATTTCCGGCCAAAGACAGGAGCCTTGCATTTTGCAGATTTAAAACCGCGCCGCGTCCATTGGCCAAAATCGCACTGTTGGCATCTGGATTATCCGGCTCATAGCCAAACCCGTAATAGTTCCCCTCCAGCTCCGCAGTGGACCTGGAGCGCAGCTCCAAGTCGTCCTTGAGATAGCTGCTCCCTCGGAGCGTGGCGCTGGTTTGAGCCCCCAGAGCCAGATCTGTGGCCCAGAGAGATGTTTCGCTTTCCTGCTCTAATTTTGCAGTTCCCTGCGTGAGCGAGACTACGCCGCCGCTGATGACGGTGGTTTTTTTATCCAGTTTCAAAGTTCCCGACGGAATGGTGACCTTCCCCGCATAGGCGTTTCCGGCTAGTGTGGCGCCTTTTGCAATCAGTTCTTTTTTCGCGATCAACGCGTAATTGGGCAGGCCGGAGACGGCATACTCGCCGTTATACTGGTAAAATTCCGGCATATCGATGCAAATATCCGTGGTGACATTCGTTTCAAATCCGTTTTGCAGATACGTAAGGCTGACGCTCTTAAGCGTGATCGTCGTCCCGTCGGCAGAAATCTTCACGCGACCGGGGCTGGCGGTAGAATCCCCCTCACCGCTATACCCGTTCAGGGTCATTTGGGCGTCCACTGGAGTCTCAGCATAGGAAAACAGCTTGGAAACATTATACAAATAGGTGCCGTCGCTCAGCTTATAAAGGGGCATGTCGGAATTACGGGGAAGCATTCTCTCCCGAAATGCATCGGAAAAGGCAGCTTCCGGGTCGGTTAAATTTGAATAATCCGCCAAAACCTCGCTGTACGCACCGGCAATTGCGTCTGACGCAGTTTCCTGAAGCCCTGCGACCACCTGATCCATCATGGTAGAGGCTTGGTAAAAGTTTTCCTTACCGCCACGGTCCGTCAACTTCACAAGATAGCCGGTATAGGAGGTATAAAGCAGGGTAGCCCCTAAAATTGTCACGAACAGCATGGCGATCATAACCAAAACGATGCCGGACCCGCGGTTTTCCCGCAAGGCTTTCCACGTCTGAATCCATCTTTTCTTCAAGTGGGATACCCTCCTCTCTCTGCCATTATTGGAGCTTTGCGGCCTGCAAGGTCAGAACGCTCTCTGCCGCGCCCGCAGGATAGACTTCTACCTGCACGTCATAAAGCCGATCCTCCGGCAGACGCTCTACCAGTTCACCGGTAAAGGTCCCGCTTTCAAAATAGGCGCCGTCGTACTTTTTATATTGATAATTGCACGTTCCGGAGCCGTTCAAATTGACGCCCACGTTGGAAAAAACGTCGGCGGCAAAGGGGTCCGCGTCATTTGCGTGCTTTTCTCGCAAATTCACCTTTGCGCTGTATGTCCCTTCGCCCGCTGCGGAGCTCCCAGTCTTTTGTTTGACGAGAAAAATCTTGCAGGGCTGATTCGATGGGTTTTCGATCTCGATGACATCGTCTGTCGGCGAGCCCTGATAGTAAGGGGCAAAGAAGAAGTACACAGACAGCGAATCCTCCTCGCCAATCTGATAATCTCCGGGCAACAGCGTCACAAGGTTCGAGGATTCGGTGGCCCGCCCGTAGTAGACATCCTCCACGCCGTCTTCCAAACGCATCTCTTCATATTCAAAACGATAGGTAAACCGCACGGAGACTTGTATCTGCTTTTTTCCTTCGTCCCCGTCTACCCGCAT
>CAZKMN010000082.1:0-7793 GCA_964553905.1 uncultured Oscillibacter sp. | reverse complement strand
GTCAAGGCCGTTCTCCATGAATTCGGCAATGGTCTCTTTGAACAGATTTTGGATGCCGTTTATGATGGTGGCGAACAGCGCATCGTCAATGATTTCGGGGTCAGCAAGCTCCGACACGGTGATGCGCTCTACGCCGGTGTAAAGACTCTTTGCTGTTTGGTATAGGGCGTAGACTTCTGTGGAGCTGTTGCGTAGCCGCATCTGCCCAAAATGGAAGCTATGGGGCGTACAGCCCTTTTCGGCACACTGCCAAAGTTGCGCGTCTGCGGTCAGCAGGAACAGCGCCGCCGCATAGGCCGGTGGCATGGAGGAGAGGTTCAACCTCATCGAAGCCTGAGACATTTGGAATCGTCTTTTGTGGGCGCTGTCATAAAACCAGCCACAGCGGGATGAGAGACGGCGCAGCCGAGCTTTCATTCGTTTGTTGCGCAGATTTTCAAAGCAAATCTTCAGTAGCTCTCGGTAGGACACCGCCCCGGCCTCCAGCCGTTCTGCCAGCCAAGGGCAGGCGGTTTCGGTGCAGTCCCTGTGATAGGACAGGCAGTCTTTGCAGTTGGTGCTCTTTTTGTCATAGTGGAATCGGCTCAAAATCATCACCCCGCTGGTTCGCTGTGTAAAAAAGGGCGCCAGCATCATCTCTGCCTCCAGCCCTGCCAAGTGTGTGTCGTGCATGAAATATTTGGTCATTGTACTCAATCCTTTCTTTCGCCCAGAAATGAAAAAAGCGGCGGAGTCTGTTCGGTCATACGACCGTAGACTCCGCCGCTTTTTGGTGGGCTTACATGGTTTGCTCAAAATTGTGGGTAACTTCCTGCGCTTGTGCGATTCGCTGCCGCAAATCGGGGACAATTCTTTCAATCTGCTCACAGGTATCGGAGATGAGCGTTTCTTGGTTGTCGGTGAGCTCGTATTCTCCATCCAGCGTGTCGTGCATACAGCGGTACATTTCGGTGAGCTGTTCCTCAGAAAAGTGGCGCCCTTTTTGGATGAGACCAGAACGCACTGCAACATCAGCCTTTGCGCCCTCATAGTTGTCGTGATAGTAGTGTCCCTGCTCCATGGCGGTGTGGTCGTAGTTCCAGTCCCATGTCACGAACTGCATTCCGTAGCCGCCGTCCATTTCCTTGCCTGCCAGCACTGTGCCGTTAAACTCGGCAAGCAGGAGATGATCGGCATCCAGTCCCTCGGCAACGAGTGTCGGCGCCCTTTTTAGCTCGTCCATGTATTCCGCTACCATTTCTGCAAAGGGTGCTGCTTGATAGAATATTTTGGAGGCATCTTCCGTCAGCAAATCGCCCGGTGCAACGCAGCGCATACCGCCCGGTTCGATGCGGCCTACAGGCTGACCGTCCATTCGGATCACCAGCCGTCCATTTTCCACCGGGCCGCTTTCGATGCCGTGCTTACGCAGAATGCGGGAGAGCTCTGCAAAGTATTTCTCATCCATATTGATTACCTCGTTTCGTTTTTTGTTGGGAAACGCAAAAAGGGCGCTGACTTTCGGCTGTGCATTCCAGTCGATAAATCAGCGCCCTTTGGCGGTTTCTAATTTAGTTGTGTGGATGGCGCCCTTTTTTCACAGGCATTTCTGCTCGGATAAAACGGCGCTGATTCTTGTTTTCTGTGTTGTGGTTTTTCGATGACGGAGAGGGGGTTATAAAAAGGGCGCTACACAGGCGATTCTGACCTGCGAGTTCAAGTCATGTCTGATTGAAGATTTTACCCTAAAACATCTATGAAAAAGGGCTTCCACTTTTTCAAGTGAAAGCCCCCGAAAGGCGCATGGTTACTGGCTTTGTGAGCCAAAAATCATTATTACCTTCCTTTTTTGGTGCCGGTGGTGGGACTCGAACCCACACGGTGTTGCCACCGGCGGATTTTGAATCCGCTACGTCTACCATTCCATCACACCGGCATTGACGCTTGCTTATTATACAGGAAACAAAAAGGAAATTCAAGTGGGGATTTCGCAATTTTTAAAAAAATGAACAGAGCGTTAAAAGAACGGAAAATCCCAAGAAAAGCTACACAAACTGAGGGGGATGTGCTATTCTATATCTGTTAAATTATGCACATTTGTCAAATGAGTGCGGCACACAGGGGGCGAGGACTCTGAAAAAAGCAATACTGACGGCACTTTTACTGGGAAACATGTTCCTGCTCAGCGGCTGCGGAATTGTGCTTTCTACGCAGGAACTTTACAGCCTGCCCAAGCTGCCGGCCGAATATATGGAACTGGACACCCGCATCGACGCGCTTTTGGCGGAAGGTGCGGAATATGCTGCTCCGACATCCGGGACCAACATTCAACCGGTTCAACTGATGGATCTCGACGGCGATGGACAGGAAGAAGCGCTGACCTTTCTCCGAAAAACAGATGATGAAAAACAACTGAAAATTTATATTTTTACGCCCGGCGAGAATACCGAGGGAGAAAAATCTTATGAGCAGGCGGCTGTGATTGAAAGCAGCGGCAGCAGCATTTATAGCGTCGCATACAACGATCTGGACGGCGATGGCCGGACGGAGCTGGTGGTGGGCTGGCGTGCCAGCACCGAATTGCAGGCGCTTTCTGTTTATACGCTTCGCTCCGGCGAGGCGGTGGAGCTGATGCACACGAGCTATGTCAAATACGACATCAACAACCTCGATCAGGATGAACGCAATGAACTGGTGGTCCTTCGGGCCGATGACGAGGGCGGCGGCGTGGCGGATTATTACGGATGGCAGAGCGAGAGCTTACAGCTTCGTTCCTCCGCACGGGTCTCTATGACCATGGCTGAACTCAACCAGCAGGGGCGCATTACCAAGGGAATGCTGCAAAACAATGTGCCTGCGCTGTTCATTACCGGCGTGGAGGATTCCACGCGGGCAATCACCGACATTTTGACGGCGAAAAACGGCGAGCTGAGCAACATCGTGCTTGCGGACACCACCGGCTTTTCTACGGAGATCGCTCCCTTTTGCACGCTATATCCCATTGACATCAACAACGACGGTCTGACCGAGGTGCCCCGCCCGGTGCCCATGCCCGAGCGGGAGGGAGAATCCGGCGCCTATCGCCGCATTGACTGGCGCAGCTATGATAGCGAGGGAACTGCCGCTACGGTGCTAAGCACCTATCACGACATTGAGGACGGGTGGTATTTACAGCTCCCCTCCACATGGACGGAAACGCTCATGGCTGCGCGCAGTGTGACGCAAGATGAGGCCAACGTGACCTTTTACCGGACGAGCGGGCAGGGACCGCTGCCGGTTTTGCGTATTACCGCCATTACCGGAAACAGCCGGGAAGTCAAGGCGGCACGGGGCGGACGATTCATTTTGGCCCGCCGGACAGAGTGTATTTTTGCCGCCGAGTTGCTGGAAAATGACTTCAACTGGACGGACGGCATGACGGAGGATCAGGTTCGCGCCGCATTTAATCTGATTGCCAAGGAATGGCTGGAGGGCACGGCCTGACGCCTATTGAGAGATCGAAAAGAAAGGATGACACCATGAAGAAGGTTTTGGTTTTAGAAGACGAATCCAGTATCCGCAGCTTTATCGTCATCAATCTGCGCCGCGCAGGGTATGACGTTATTGAAGCCGAGACGGGGGAAGACGCCTTGGTTCGGCTTAAAGAAAACCCGGACATCAAGGTCGCCCTGCTGGACATTATGCTGCCGGGGATCGATGGCTTTGAGGTCTGCCGCCGGATTCGGGCGACCAACACAAAGATCGGTATTATCATGCTGACCGCTCGCTCTCAGGAGATGGACAAGGTGACGGGATTGATGACCGGCGCTGACGACTATGTGACCAAACCGTTTTCTCCGGCAGAGCTTACAGCGCGCGTGGACGCGCTGTTTCGTCGGGCAGGGGGCGAGGACCCAGTCTCTACGGGAGAACTTCGACAGGACCCGTTTTTGCTCAACACCCGCAATCGGACGCTGGAGAAGGCGGGACAGCGCATCAAGCTGACGCAGGTTGAGTATTCCATCATGAAGGTCTTTATGGAAAATCCGGGGAAAGCCCTTTCCCGGGAGGAAATTTTGGATATGGTCTGGGGCCGGGACTACTTTGGCGAGCTGAAGATCGTGGATGTGAATGTCCGCCGATTGCGGCTCAAGATCGAGGACAATGTGCAAAATCCAATTTATATCACAACCGTATGGGGCTATGGATATAAGTGGGGCTTTTAAGAGACTTAGATAGGACAATCCCGCATGGATGAGCTGCGTGTCGGAGAGGGAAGAGGAGAGACAGCGATTATGGCAGAAGAGGAAAAAAGCCTGAAATGGGACGCGCTGCGTATTCGCGGCTTACGGCAGAGGTGGGTCGTCAATACCATCATGCCGGTATTGGTGCTTCTGGTGCTGATCGTGACGCTGTTTTCCGCCGGCGTGTCCAGCTATTATTATCGGAGCATGCAGGAGGGACTGGTCAAGCAGGCCAGAGTGGTCGCCGGGTCGTTTAACGATTATTTTATGGACAACGGCTATGCTGAGTTTTTTCAGCGGGCGACTCAATCCACCAGCGCTTTTGAGGACAAGGACCGCATTGAGCTGCAATTTATCAACAGCTCCGGCCGCATTCAGATCTCCTCCACATCCAGCTTGAAAACCGGAACTTCTCCAGGAACCGACGAAATTACCCGCGCCATCACACAGGAAAAAAGTGCGGTTTTTCAGGGGCGGGACCCGGAGACGGGCGAGACGATTTTAGCGGTTTCCTCGCCCTTGATTTTCAGCGGCAAGGTGATGGGCGTTTTGCGGCTGGTCACGTCTTTGCGCGCGGTCAACCGCCAGATCATGGTGGCGGTTTTGGCGATTCTGGCCATCGCCGTGCTATGCCTTGCGCTGGTGATTATCTCCAATTTGCTGTTTATCAACAACGTGGTTGAGCCCGTGGCGGTGGTGACGGATGCGGCCAAGCGCATTTCCGCCGGCAGCTACGGAATCCAGATCGAAAATAAATATACCGACGAGCTGGGCGAGTTGGTGGACAACATCAACGACATGTCCCTGAAAATCGGACAGAATGAGAAAATGAAAAGCGAATTCATCTCCTCCGTTTCCCATGAGCTGCGGACGCCGCTCACAGCGATCAACGGCTGGGGCGAGACGCTGATGGAGGACCCTGTGGGCGACCCCACACAGCTTCGCCGCGGAATTCGCATTATTTTAAGCGAGTCCAGACGCCTTTCTACCATGGTGGAGGAGCTGTTGGAATTTTCCAAAATGGAGGATGGGCGCTTTACGCTGCAAGTGGAACAGGTGGATTTGCAGGCGGAATTTGAGGACGCTATTTTTACCTATCGGGAGCTGTTCCGGCAGGAGGGCATTGAGCTGGAATATGAGAGCGGCGACGAGGATCTGCCGCCTATTTCCGGAGATTCCGAGCGGCTCAAGCAGGTGTTTTGCAATGTTTTGGACAACGCAGCCAAGCATGGCGGCGCAGGAAAACGCATTGCCGCCTCTGTGGCGCTGGAGGGCGCGTTTGAGGTCATCCGGGTTCGGGACTTTGGGCCCGGCGTTCCTGAGGCGGAGCTGCCCTACATTAAACAAAAGTTTTACAAGGGCTCTTCCAAAGCCCGCGGCAGCGGAATCGGCCTTGCCGTGTGCGATGAGATCGTGAACCTGCACGGCGGCGCATTTACCATTGGAAACGCTGAGGGCGGCGGAGCCGTGGTGACAATTCGCCTCCCCATTAAGGAATAATATAGAACAAATGTTTGCTTTTTGAAAAGCGATATGATAGAATGAAACACATAGAAAGGAAACCCTATGACAGATAACAAAACCTGCGCGTTCCGCACCAGCATTGGCGGACAGGCCCTGATCGAGGGGATTTTGATGCGCGGACCTGAAAAACAGGCGATTGTGGTTCGGGATCAGGACGGGAATCTGGTGGAAAAGGTGGAGGAGCTCAAGCTCATCCGGGACCGCCATCCCTGCCTTGGTTGGCCGCTAATTCGTGGAACGGTCAATTTTTTGGATTCCATGGTCAAGGGCGTGAAGGCGCTCATGTACTCCGCGGAGTTTTACCCGGAAGAGGAGGTAACGCAGCCCTCCAAATTTGAGATGTGGCTGGAGAAGCATCTGGCCAGCAAGAAGATGGAGAGCCTTGTGGTCGCTTTGGCGGTTTTGCTGGGCGTGGGCATGTCCATGTTTTTATTCTTGGTGCTGCCGACCTTTTTGACGGGCGGCTTGCTCCACTTTTTCCCCGGCTTTCCCCTGTGGGGGCGCAATGTGGTGGAGGGCGTTTTGAAGATTGTGATCTTCATGCTCTATCTCTTTGCCTGCTCCAAACAAAAGGATATTTACCGGGTGTTTCAATATCACGGGGCGGAGCACAAAACGATTTTTTGCTATGAGGCGGGACTACCTCTGACGGTTGAGAATGTCCGCGTACAGCCCCGGCATCATCCGCGCTGCGGAACCAGCTTCCTCTTTGTGGTGATTTTTGTTTCCATCTTGCTCTCCAGCGTGGTTTTCGGCATTTGGCCGATTACCGCCGCTTGGCTTCGCACGCTTGTTCATCTGCTGCTGCTGCCGCTGGTGGTGGGAATCACCTACGAATTCAATCGCTGGGTGGGACGGCACAATCAGGACAATGCGCTGGCGCGTATGCTGACCGCGCCCGGAATGTGGATGCAGAATTTCACGACAAACGAGCCTGACGACGGCATGATCGAATGCGCCATCCGCTCGCTGGAGCTGGTTTTGCCGACCGAAAAGGGTAAGGACGCGTGGTGAGAGGACGCGCTCAAAGCGGCGATTTTTGACAAAAAACGATTACGGAGCGTAACATGGCAATCACATATAACAATTTGTATTTGGATATTCGACAGCAACTGCGCCGTGCCGGCGTGGAAGAAGCCACATTGGAGGCGCGGGAGCTGGTCTGTTTTGGAATCGGCAAGAGCCGGGAAGAACTGATGCGAGATGGTGGACTGTATGCCTCGCCTGAGCTGGAAAATCGAGTGCGGCAGCTCGTCAGCCGCCATCTTGCGGGGGAGCCCGTGGCCTATTTGATCGGCGAGTGGGAATTTTACGGCTTGCCGCTGGACATCTCGCCGGAGGTGCTGATCCCCCGCCCGGATACCGAGGTGCTGGCGCGGGAGGCCATCGACTACTGCAAGGGTCTGGGCGAATGCCGGGTACTGGATCTCTGCGCCGGAAGCGGCTGCATCGGTTTGGCGGTGGGTTCGCAGGTCCCCGGCGCACGGGTGGTGCTGGGAGAGCGCTCGGATGGGGCGCTGAAGGTTTGTCGGCAGAACATCCGGCGAAACGGCCTTTCCGGACGGGTGGTTCCCGTGCAGGTCGACGCTTTGGAAAAGCCGGGCGCAGCACTTGGGGAATTTGCCTGCATCGTATCCAACCCGCCCTACATTCCAAGAGAGGATATTGCCGGACTGGATGCGTCTGTGCGGGACTATGAGCCCCATTTGGCGCTGGATGGCGGAGCAGATGGTCTGGAGTTTTACCGCACGATCTCTGAAAAGTGGAAGGATGCGCTGCGCCCCGGCGGACGACTGCTTTTTGAGGTGGGCATTGGACAGGCAGACAGCGTTTTACGCATCATGCGCGGGCAGGGCTTTGGAGATATTCAGGTCATCAAGGATCTGCATGAAATTCCGCGTGTGGTGATAGGAACGCTGTGCACGGAGGTTTGAGCGAAAAATACGCACGCAAGAGATAGAGGAGGAGAACCAACATGGCAAAGGAAAAGACAACGGTGCCCTCTGCGGCTCCGGCTTCGGACAAAAAACAGGCCATCGACACGGCCATGGCCCAGATTGAAAAAAT
>CAZKMN010000081.1:6543-7837 GCA_964553905.1 uncultured Oscillibacter sp. | reverse complement strand
GATCCACCAGCCCTCTGCGGGCACTCAGGGCCAGATCACGGATATGGCCATCCATCTCAAGCGGTTGGAAATCATTAAAAAGCGCATGAATCGGATTCTTTCGGAGAATACCGGACGCTCCATCGAGGAGGTCACGGCCGCCTGCGAGCGTGATAATTTCATGAGCGCGGATGAGGCACAGAGCTTTGGACTGATCGACAAAATCATCACGTCCAAGAAGTGATGTGCCCCGCCATTATAGAAAAACTGAGGTAATACCATGAACGACGACGGCAAAAAGGCGCTTCGCTGCTCCTTTTGCGGCAAACATGAGCAGCAGGTCCACCGTATGATTCAAGGCCCCGGCGTACGGATCTGCGATGAATGCGTCCGGCTGTGCATGAGCATTCTGGACGACGGATTCGAGGATACCGCGCCCGATGCGGTGGAGATGCCTGACGAGCTTCCCACGCCCCGCGAAATTAAGAGCGTGCTGGATGAATATGTCATTGGACAGGAAGAGGCCAAGGTGACCCTGTCCGTGGCGGTCTACAACCACTATAAGCGCATTTTCTTCGGCGGCGGCGAGGATGTGGAGCTGCAAAAGAGCAACATTTTGATGCTCGGCCCCACCGGCTCCGGCAAAACGCTGTTTGCCCAGACTTTGGCCCGCATCTTAAAGGTCCCGTTTGCCATTGCCGACGCCACCACGTTGACGGAGGCCGGCTATGTGGGCGACGATGTGGAAAATATCTTACTGCGTCTGCTGCAAGCGGCAGATTTTGACGTGGAACGGGCGGAGCGCGGCATCATCTACGTGGATGAGATCGACAAGATCGCCCGCAAAAGTGAAAACACCTCCATCACCCGGGACGTTTCCGGCGAGGGTGTGCAGCAGGCCCTTTTGAAGATCGTGGAGGGGACTGTGGCCAACGTGCCGCCTCAGGGCGGACGCAAGCATCCCCATCAGGAGTTCATTCAGGTGAACACCCGCAATATCCTCTTCATCTGCGGCGGTGCGTTTGACGGTCTGGACAAGATCATCGAACAGCGGCTGGATCAAAAGTGCATCGGCTTTGGCGCCAATGTGCAGGGGAAGAAGGATAAGGACCTCAGCAAGATCTTGCACGAGGTCCAGCCTCATGACATCCTGAAATTTGGAATCATTCCCGAGCTGGTGGGCAGATTGCCTGTCATCGCGTCGCTGAACAGTTTGCGCCGCGAGGATCTGGTGCGTATTTTGCAGGAGCCGAAAAACGCTCTTGTCAAGCAGTACAAGAAGCTGATGGAATTTGACGATGTGGATCTGGAGTTT
>CAZKMN010000081.1:0-6499 GCA_964553905.1 uncultured Oscillibacter sp. | reverse complement strand
ATGCGCTGGAAGCCATTGCCGACAAGGCCATCGAGCGCAACATCGGCGCCCGCGGACTGCGGGCGGTGATGGAGGGCCTTTTGACCCAGATCATGTACGACATTCCGTCGGACCCCACCGTTATTCGGGCAACGATCACGCGGGACTGCGTGGAGGGAACGGCTCAGCCCCGGCTGGAACGTGACGCCGAAAAAGCCAATCGTGCTGTGAAACTGAACACCGAAAAGAGTGAAAAGCCGGCCTCTGACACCCCTGCGTCGGCGTCTTGAACAAGGCAGAGGAAGGGACGTTTTCGCGCCCTTTCCTCTGTCTTTTTTAGCCCCTCAGAAAGGAGCATACCATGGAAACAACAACTTTGAATATTCCCGTTTTGGCCCTGCGTGGGCTGACGGTTTTTCCACATATGAACCTGACATTCGATGTGGAGCGCAGCATTTCGATTGCGGCTTTGGAACGGGCGATGGAGGCTGACCAGAGAATTTTTCTGGTTGCCCAGCGGGAGATTAGCGTCAACGCGCCGGAGGAAAAGGATCTCTACACCGTAGGCACCGTTTCCCACATCAGTCAGATCCTGCGACTTTCCCCGACTTCCGTGCGCGTGATGGTGGAGGGCCGGGAGCGCGCCCGTATGCGGAGACTGTGGCAGACGACCCCGTTTTTGCAGGCCAATGTGGAGGTTTTGCCCGAGGAGGCAGAGTCCGCCGCATTCCGCAGCAGTCCCCGAACAGAGGCGCTCTTGCGTCAGACCTACAACCTCTTTAGCGATTATGCCGAGCAGGCGGGCAGTCTGGCCGAGGAGGTGGTGGCCACGGTGATGGACAGCCGCGCACCGGGCCGTCTGGCCGATTATATCGCCCAAAATATAGCCCTGCGCTACCACGACAAGCAGGAGATTTTGGAGGAGCTCTCTCCCTTCCTGCGCCTTCGGAAACTCAACGGCTTTTTGGCACGGGAAAATAACGTGCTGGGCTTTGAGCACGAGATGGAGGGGAAAATCAGAGATTCGTTGGCCTCCAGCCAGCGGGAGCAGATTCTGCGGACCCAGCTTCGGGTGTTGCAAAACGAACTGGGCGAGGGGGACGACGGCGATGATGAGCTGACGGTTTATCGCCAGCGCATCGAGGAGCTGCACTTGGAGGAGGATGCGGAAAAGCATCTTCTCAAGGAAGTGGGAAAGCTCGCCAAGCAGCCCTTTGGCAGCGCGGAGAGCGCTGTGATTCGCAATTATCTGGACACCTGTCTGGAAATGCCGTGGAACACCACCACCAAAGAGCGCGTCAGCGTGGACGCGGCCCGCAGGGTGCTGGAGCACGATCATTACGGACTGGAAAAGGTCAAGGAGCGGATTTTGGAGACGCTGGCGGTGCGCCAGATGAACCCGGAGGGCAAGGGCCAGATCCTCTGTCTGGTGGGGCCTCCCGGCGTGGGCAAGACCTCCATCGCCCTGTCTGTGGCCAAGGCTCTCAACCGCAAGTTGGCGCGACTGTCGCTGGGGGGTGTGCGGGACGAGGCGGACATCCGGGGCCACCGCAAGACCTACATAGGCTCCATGCCCGGGCGGATCATTGAGGCCATCAGCCGCAGCGGGTCTATGAATCCGCTGCTGGTGCTGGACGAGATCGATAAGCTGGGCGGCGATTTCCGGGGCGATCCCGCTTCGGCGCTGCTGGAGGTTTTGGACAGCGAGCAAAACGGGAGCTTTCGGGATCATTTCCTGGAAATCCCCGTGGATCTCAGCCAAGTGTTTTTCATCACCACCGCCAACACGGTGGAGACGATTCCCCGTCCTCTGCTGGACCGGATGGAAATCCTGACTTTGCCCAGCTATACCGATGAGGAAAAGATGCAGATCGCCCGGCGGCATCTGTTGCCCAAGCAGCTTCACGAGCACGGACTGAAAAAGACGGCTTTGCGGGTGAGCGATGAGGCTTTGCACGCTGTGATCCGGGACTACACCCGGGAATCCGGCGTGCGCCAGTTGGAGCGCCGTCTGGCTGCACTGTGCCGCAAGACGGATATGCTCCTTGTGGAAAAGCAGGGCAAGCGCTTGACAGTTTCGGAAAAAGATCTGCCGAAGCTGCTGGATTGCCAGCCCTTCCCACCCTCTCTCCATACTGACCGGGAGGAGGTCGGCGTGGTGAATGGCCTTGCTTGGACGGAGGTCGGCGGCGAGATCTTAGAGGTGGAAGTCAATGTGATGGAGGGCTCCGGCAAGCTGGAGCTGACCGGAAATTTGGGCGATGTGATGAAGGAATCCGCCCAGACCGCCCTCTCCTGCCTGCGTAGCCGCGCTGCGGTACTGGGGATTGCCGGTGATTTTTATAAGACCAAAGACATCCATGTCCACTTCCCGGAGGGCGCCGTGCCAAAGGACGGCCCGTCTGCGGGCATCGCGGTGACGACCGCCATGCTTTCGGCACTGACGGAGCGCAAAATCCGCGCCGGAATTGCTATGACCGGCGAGGTCACGTTGCGGGGACGGGTACTGCCCATCGGCGGACTGAAGGAAAAGACCATGGCTGCCTTGCGAAATGGGATTCACACGGTTTTGATTCCACAGGCCAATGTGCGGGATCTGGAGGAAATCGACCAGACTGTGCGCGCAGCACTGCATTTTGTGCCGGTGAGTACGGTGGATGAGGTGTTTTCCGCCGCACTTTGCCCCGCAACGGCAACTGCACGGGAAGAGAGCGCACCCATGGTGGCTGCGTTTGCCCCTGCCGGACGTGAGAGCGCCGGCGACGCCGCTTTGCGGCAGTAAAGGAGAGCCCATGACACTGAACTTTCAAAACGCGGAATTTATCCGCTCTGCCAGCACCCGGGAAAATTTTCTGCGGGACGGCATGCCGCAATTTGCATTTGCGGGACGCTCCAACGTTGGAAAATCCTCGGTCATCAACCGTCTGCTGGGCCGGAAAAATCTGGCCTATGTAGGCGCTGCGCCCGGCAAGACCACCCAGATCAATTATTTTCTGGTGGATCGGCGGGCCTATCTGGTGGATCTTCCGGGCTACGGCTATGCAAAAGTCTCCAAGACGGAAAAAGACCGCTGGGGACGGCTCATGGACAGCTATTTTCAAGATGACGGCGACCTCATCACGGCGGGGGTGCTGCTGGTGGATATCCGCCACAAGCCCACTGCGGACGACGTGACGATGCACCGCTGGTTCCAAGACACCGGCTGTCCAGAGATCGTGGTGGCCAACAAGCTCGATAAGCTCAAGCCCCGGGAGGTGGAGCCGGCGCTTGCGTTGATCCGCACCACGCTGGAGCTGGGGCAGGACGACGCGCTGGTGCCGTTTTCCGCTGAAAAGGGCGTGGGCCGGGAAGACCTGCTGCGGCGGCTGTGCGCGGCCTGCGAGCGGGATTGACTCTGCGCTGCCGGGGAAGGTCAATTGACATAATTTCCCGCAGAAGAAAAACTCGATTTGCGTCTTGACCGGGCAAAGTACGTCCGCTATAATAAACTGAGACGCTGCTCTTTTCCTGAAAAGGGTGACATAATGCCGCAGCTCTTCCGGAGCTGCGGCGTTTTTTCTAAAAATCTTTTCGACAAAAACGGACAGAAAGGGACGACTATGGGGAGATTTCAACTTCCAAAACGATTGCTGGCAGCCGCTCTGGCCGTTGGCATGACGCTTGGCGGCGCTGCGGCATTTACGGATACCGAGGGCCATTGGGCCCAAAGCGCCATCAGCAAGTGGAGCGAGGACTATCAGCTTATCACCGGCTATGAGGACGGCACGTTCCGCCCGGACGCCTCCATTACACGCGGTGCGTTTGCGGGGATCATGGATCGGTTTTTGCGGTTTCAGACCAGCTCCCCCGTCCTGACGTTTACGGACACGGCGGGAACCTACTGGGAGGGCCCCATCCTGAAGCTCCACGCCGCCGGCGCCTATCTGGGCACGGAGGGCAAGGCGCTCTCCACCGCCACGATCACCCGCCAGCAGGCAGTGACCATGATTGCCCGCGCGTTCCGCATCACCGGCAGTAATCAGGCTCTGCCCTATACGGACGCGGGGGACATCGCGCCTTACGCGCAGGCGGCGGTGGCGGAGCTCACAGCACGAGGCGCACTTACCGACAGCGCCGATGGCGCGTTTCGCCCCACGGAGCCCATCACCCGGGCAGAACTTTTAAATATTCTGGACCACTTGATCCAAGTGCTCATTCAGGAACCGGAAACCTATACCGGCAATGTGCCCGGAACGGTCATGATCAATGCTGCGGAGGGCGCTGCGCTCATGGATATGACCATCAGCGGCGATCTGATTTTGGCTCCCGGCGTGTCCGGCGGCGTGACGCTGAGCAATGTGACGGTGGAGGGCGAGATCCGCAATTTCAGCGGCGTGACCCCTACGATCATCCACCCGGAAGCGCCCCCTAAGCCCGAGACGCCGGAAACACCCGAGACGCCCGCGACACCCGAGACGCCGACCGCATACCCGTGGGTGGAGCCTGACGGCTATCTGAGTTATGATAATTACAGTGTGCCGCTCTATGGCGATGTCTCCAAAAACCAGTTGACAGAGGCGGATTTTCTTTGGGAGGGCGACCGCATCTCCTACGTGGGCAGCGAGTATCGAACCCAGTTTGGCATCGATGTGTCCGCGTACCAAAACCGCTCCAGCCCCAACAATACGATCGACTGGAATGCCGTGGCGGGCGATGGGGTGGACTTTGCCATGGTGCGAATCGGCTTTCGCGGGACTGCGTCGGGGTCCTTGAATACAGACGCGTTTTATGCCAAGAATCTGGATGACGCCATGGCGGCGGGCATTGATACCGGCGTCTACTTCTTCTCTCAGGCAATCTCCGTGGCGGAGGCCGTGGAGGAGGCGGATTACATCATCAATCTTTTGAAGGGGCATGAGATCTCCGGCCCGGTGGCCTATGACTGGGAAATGCACGACAGCTCCTATCGGGTGTACGGCACCTCGCCGGAGCTGGCAACGGCCTGTGCGCTGGCGTTTTGCAAGCGCATCGAGGAGGCGGGCTACCAGCCCATGGTGTACGTGAGCAAGTACGTGGGGTATAACAAGCTGAACCTGCCGCAGTTGCGACAGTACCCCATCTGGTTCCCGGAATATGGAAAAAATTGCCCCAAATTCTATTACGAAATGAATACGTGGCAGTTTACCAGCAGTTGCTCAGTGGAGGGCATCGGCGGCCGTGTGGACGCCAATTTGCGCTTCTTCCGATAAGGACCTGTCCGATGACAAGAAAGCGTCCCTGCTTGTGGCAGGGACGCTTCCTTTTTTGCATTCGTTTATGGCGTTTCGGCCTCCGGCAGAGGCACTTTTCCTGCGCCTCGTTGAGACACGACCACGCCTACGGTGATGAGCACAGCGCCCAAAAGCGCCAGCGGTGAGATGGATTCCTGAAGGAAGAAATAGGCGGCTACGATGGTCACAAAGGGATTGAGATAAATAAAATTATTGGTGGTAACCACACCCAAAAGACGGAACGCATGGTTCCATAATACGTAGCAAAGTCCGCTGCCGATCAGCCCCAGAAACAGGAAGTTGCCCGCAACCATAGGCGTCAGCAGGGGGGCGGTGGGATAGGGAACGCCCTGAAAAAGTACCAGCGGCAGCCCGGTGACCATGCCCCAAAAGAGCGTCCGGCGGGTGACGAGAAGCGGGTCCATCCCGCCTGCGGTCCGTCGCAGCATGACGGAGTATACCGCCCAGCAGGCGGCAGCCAGCAGCGCCAGCAGGTCGCCCCGGGGATTGAGCTTGAGCACGAAAGTCCCGTTGCACACCACCAGAATCACGCCGGAAAAAGCAACCAAAAAGCCCCAAAGCGTGCTGGCGCGGAAGTGCTCTTCTCCCGCAAAGTGCGCTAAAATCGCCGTGAAGATCGGCGCGGCGGCGACGATGATGCTCACATTGGAGGCCAGCGTATACGTAAGCGCGGTGTTTTCTGTGTAAAAATAGAGGGAACAGCCCGCCAACCCCAGAAGAATAAAGCTTGCCTCCTGCTTGCGCGTGAGGGACAGCTTTTTGGGGCGCAGCAGCCACAGCGCAACGTAGGCCAGCAAAAAGCGGGTGAGCATGATCTGAGAGGGGGTATAGAGAGCCAGCAGCTTTTTGCTGGAAATAAAGGTGGAGCCCCACACCAAAACGGTGAACGCGGCAAAGAGACAGCCGATGAGCCTTGGATGGCGTTTCATAGTTTTTCCTCCCGTTGACAGAATCCAACATGGAAAACATGATAGCATGAGACGGGAAAAAGGGCAAGGCGGAACGCAAAAAAATGCGGCGGGAGAAGCTCCCGCCGCATGGCTGCCAGTTTACTTTCGGTTTTCCTTTTGGTTGCGGTTGTTCTGCTGGTTCTGACTCTTTTCGCGGTTATTTTGCTTTTCCTGCTGCTCCTGCTGGTTCTGGCTGCGGTTGGGATTGTTTTCACGGTTGTTCTGCGGCATGGAACGCCACCTCCTTTCCGGCTCATTGAGTACAGACGATAGTCTGGACAAAAACGGAAAAGATATACA
>CAZKMN010000080.1:0-7958 GCA_964553905.1 uncultured Oscillibacter sp. | reverse complement strand
AACTGGGCTTTTAATGTTTCCTTTTTTAGTGTCTACTTTTCCTTGACAGGTTCAACCGCTTTTGGCGGTTGGGATTTTTTTGCTTATTCGCAGCAGCAGAACCGGGCGGCGAGATACCGCCATAAAAAACACAGCAGGCCACCGGCAAACAGGATCAAAAAGCCCCAGCACAGGGCCGCACCTACAAGAGACAGCAGGGAATAGGGAATTGCCAGAAGAGACAGCAGCCCCACAAGAAGCGATCCGGCCGCGCCAAATGCGGCGCGATCTCCGCAGCAACGCCACGCGTCAGCCAATGCAGGAGAGCGCTGCGCCAGTAAAATTCCAACGGTGAATGCCAAAAGCCCCAGACCGCCGGCAGCGGCGGCGAGAGAATAAAAGACGATCAGGCCGACAAACGGGGGGACGATCACTCCGAAATACAACAGGAGGAAAACAACCAGCGCTGCGCTGAGACTTCCCAGCAGGAGGCAGAGGTTCTGAAGACAGCAAGCTCGCATAGGACCAACCTTTCCGGTAACGTGCACGCAGATTCCGCCCGACGGGAGCAGTTCTCCCGCATTCCACTCTATGCGTCGGCATGACAAAGTGTTCCTACACAGAAAAACAGCAGCCCTCAGAAAAGAATAAAAATCCAAATTATCATTGAATTGTAAATAAATATTTAGATAATGATAATTGCATATGAAAAAACAACCAAATATTTCGTAAAACTTGTGAAAAATCATAGTTACATAATTATGCACGTATATCGCATAATCTGGATATCACTTAGACAGAGGGCGGAGGGAACGCTTATCAAAACGCAAACAACTTTCCAAAAAATTGTGTTGGCCTATTCAGGAGAATTGGACACACCCATCATCATTCCATGGCTGAAAGAGCATTACAACAATCCGGCGATCATCGCCGTGGCAGGCGATGTGGGGAAAAATGACGAGCTGGACGGACTGGAAGAAAAAGCACTGAAAACCGGCGCATCCAAGCTTTGCATTGCGGATCTGACCGATGAGATGGTAGAGGAGGTCATTCTGCCGTCTTTGAAAATGGGGGCCAGCTACGAGCAGTATTTGCTGGGCACTGCCTTTGCCCGCCCTGTGATTGCAAAAAAGATGGTGGAGATTGCCAAGGCGGAGGGGGCGGACGCCATCGCCCATGGCTGCACGGGAAAGGGCAACGATCCGGTCCGCTTTGAGTTGGCGATCAAGCGCTTTGCGCCGGAAATGCCCATCATCGCCCCGTGGAGAGAGTGGGAGAGCAAGGGCCGTGACGAGGAGATCGACTATGCCTCCGTTTCCTTCGATCAGCGCCTGTATCGGGAGGATATTGCCGGCAGTCTGGCTCATGCGACAATGCTGGTGCTGCTGACGGACGTTTGCGGTCTGCTCCGACATCCGGAGGATGAAAAGACACTCATTCGGGAGGTCCACGTGGAGGACGTGCCAAAACTGGTGGAGGACGGCGTCGTTTCCGGGGGAATGCTGCCCAAGCTCCAGTGCTGCGTGGACGCTATTACCGCCGGTGTGGAACGGGTCCATCTGTTGGACGGTCGAATTCTCCACTCGCTGCTGATCGAGCTGTTCAGCGATGAGGAAATCGGCACGATGTTGAATCAGGGGATGGGCGTATGACGTCCAGTGCGGAAATCAAAGCATGGAGCAAGCAGTATCTCATGGGGACCTACGGCCGCTTTCCCGTGGCGATCGACCACGGCGAGGGCGCAAAGCTCTATGATATGGAGGGTCGGCTGTATCTGGATTCCACCAGCGGTATCGGCGTGTCGGCGCTGGGGTATGCACATCCGGCGTGGGTGTCTGCCGTGACAGCGCAGGCGGAAAAGCTGGGTCACGTGTCGAACCTCTTTTATACGGAGCCTGCCGCCAGACTTGCCGCCGTGCTGTGCCAGCGCACCGGCGAGAGCTGTGCCTTTTTCGCCAATGGCGGGGGGCGATACCTGCGCGGTCATGCTGGAGCTCATTCAGGGTGAGGGAGGCGTGCTGCCTCTAGAGCGGGACTACGTGCAGGCGGTGGCAGAGCTTTGCGCCCAGCGGGATTGGCTGCTACTGGTAGACGAGGTGCAAATCGGCGTGGGCCGGACGGGGTCGCTGTTTGCGTTTCAGCAGTACGAAATTTTGCCGGATGTGTGCTCTTTTGCCAAGGGCATTGCAGGCGGTCTGCCCATGAGCGGCATTCTGGCAAAGGAGACGTGCCGCAATGTGCTGGGCTCCGGGACCCACGCCACCACCTTTGGGGGAAACCCAATCTGCGCCGCCGCGGGACTTGCGGTGCAGGAGATTTTAAGCGATGAGTTTTTTGCGGAGGTTTGCGTTAAGGGCGACGATCTCCGCGCCGGCATTGAGGCGTTGCATCTGCCCTGATTTGGCGGGACTCGGGGCATGGGGCTTATGATCGGCATTGAGGTGCAGGAGGGCTATTCCAACCGTGCCATTGCCGAAAAGCTGGTGGAAAACGGGCTGCTGGAGCTGACTGCGGGACCGGATATGCGCCTTTTGCCGCCGCTTTGAAAGAGCGGCCATGGAGGTCACCAACGAGGTATTTGAATCTCCCGCATCCATTGTTTTCGATGAGGCGGAAAATCGGATGCACACGATCAAGGCCGTGCTCTATGAGCTGATGAAATAAGCCCTCCTCTTTTGGGGCCGGGTCTTCGGAATGCGAAGATCCAGCCCTGTTTTCCCGGCCTTGACAGTGAGCGGAATTCTCCTTACAATAAAACGGAAACCAAATGGAAACGAGGAAGCTGTATGGAACGTTCTGCCGGCATATTACTGCCGATTTTTTCGCTGCCGGGCCGTTATGGGATCGGCTCTTTGGGAGCGGAGGCCCGCAAATTTGTGGATTTTCTCGCCCGGGCGGGCCAGCGCTGGTGGCAGGTTTTACCCGTGGGCCCCACAGGGGCGGGGGATTCGCCCTATGCCGGCAGCTCCACCTTTGCGGGAAATCCCCTGTTCGTGGATTTGGAGACACTGTGCGAAGAGGGCTTGCTGGACCCGTCCGATCTGGAGACGGCTGTGTGTCCGGAGGGTCAGCCCATCGATTACGCCGCAGTGGAAAAAACGCGGAAACAACTGCTGCGAAAGGCGTTTGAGCGCTCCGGCGGTGCGGAAGCGCCGGAGGTGCAGGCGTTTTGGGAGAGCGCTTTGTGGGTGCGGGAGTATGCGCTCTACTGCGCGGCTAAGGCGCGGTTCGGCGGCGCAAGCTGGCTTGCGTGGCCGGAGGAGGCGCTGCGTAGGCATGAACGCAGGGCGCTGGAGCACTGGCAGTCACTGCTGCGGGAGGAGATGGCCTATCACGTCTGGGTGCAGGCGCGGTTTGCCCGACAGTGGGAGGCGCTCAAGCGCTATGCCAACGACCGGGGTGTAGGGCTCATTGGAGATCTGCCGATTTACGTCTCGCTGGATTCTGCGGATGTGTGGAGCGAGCGCAAGGAATTTTTGCTGGATGACGAGGGACGGCCCCAAAAGGTAGCCGGTGTTCCGCCGGATTATTTTTCCGAGGACGGGCAGCTTTGGGGCAACCCGCTGTACGACTGGGCGGCGCAGAAAGCGGACGGCTTTGGCTGGTGGATTCGCCGGGTGGAGGGCGCTGCCCGACGCTTTGACGCCATTCGCATTGACCATTTCCGGGGACTGGAGAGCTATTGGGCGGTTCCCGCTGAGGCCAAGAGCGCAAAAACAGGCACGTGGGAAACGGGCCCCGGCATGGATCTGCTGGGGGTGCTGACCTCCTGGTTCCCTCAAATCACTTATATTGCCGAGGATCTGGGCATTCTGACGCCTGCGGTCCACGAATTGCGGGAGACGGCAAAGCTGCCCGGCATGAAGGTGCTGGAATTCGCGTTTTCCGGGCCGGACAACGCGTATCTGCCCCACCATTACGCCCCGCACTGTGTGTGCTATACCGGCACCCACGATAATGATACCGCCGTGGGCTGGTTCACCCATGCCGGACCGGAGGAACAGGCCTTTGCCCGGCGCTATCTGGGCGCGCAGGGAGCTCAAGAGGTGTGCAGAGCTCTTTTGCGGGCGGGGCAGAGCAGTGTGGCAGAGCTGTTTGTGGCGCAGATGCAGGATTATCTGGGCCTTGGAAGCGAAGCGCGCATCAATGTGCCCGGGGTGGGCACGGGAAACTGGCGCTGGCGGCTGGAGCCCAATCTCACCACAGACGCGCTGGCGGACGAGATCCGGGCCATGAGCGCGGCATATAGCCGTTGCAATTTCAAAAGCACCATGGTATAATTATCCTGTTCGCGGGAAGAAATTCTGACCGCAAACCCAGAGATTCCAACCGTGTCGTTCTGCTGGCAAGGATTTGCTCCAAGCCAAAAGACGGGGAAAAGACGCAGGGCCTTCCTGCGTTTGGACGAAGTGCGTTCTCCCCCTCTGCCGAGCGGCAGAGGGGGAGTTTTTAGTTGAGGAGAGGAGAGAAGAACCATGGAGAAAACCCGCGTTGCGGTGCTGGCGATCATTGTGCGAAAGGCCGAGTCCGTCCCGTCGCTCAATGAGCTGCTGCATCAATACGGCGCATCCATCATCGGCCGGATGGGGGTGCCCTATCCCTGCCGGAACGTCAACATCATCAGCGTGGCAATGGACGCGCCGGGCAGCGTGATTTCCGCGCTGTCCGGAAAAATCGGAAGACTTCCCGGTGTCACGGCTAAAACCGTGTATGCGCCGGAGGAATCAGTTGAAGAAAAGAAGGAGAGACTTTGAACATGAAACGAATGAAACACTATCTGGCGCTGGGTCTTGCGCTGCTTTTGGTACTGTCTGCAACTGCGTGCGGGAAAAAGGCGGAGCCCGTCGTGGAGGAGGAAGCGGTTGCCATCCGTCTTGCGGCGCTCAAAGGTCCTACCGGGATGGGTCTTGTGTATCTGGGCGGACGCAGTCTTACGGAAACGCAGGCACAGGGCGATTCCAGCGGCTACGCCGTGACGTTGGCGGCCTCTGCCGACGAGATCACCCCTCTACTTATCAAGGGCGAGCTGGATGCGGCCTGTGTGCCGGCAAATCTGGCCTCTGTGCTGTACAGCAAGACCAAGGGAGAGATCGTGACGCTGGGCGTGAACACGCTGGGCGTTTTGTATATCGTGGAAAACGGCAACGCGGTGAATTCTGTGGCCGATCTTGCCGGAAAGACCATCGTGGCCGCCGGAAAGGACGCCACACCGGAATATGCTCTGCGGTATCTGCTTTCGGAAAACGGACTGGACCCGGATGTGGATGTCACCATCGATTGGAAGAGCGAGCACAGCGAGTGCGTGGCGGCGCTGGCCTCCGGCGCGGCGACCGTGGCGCTGCTGCCCCAGCCCTTTGTGACCGTGGCTGAGACAAAGCTGCCCGATCTCCGCACGGCGCTGGATCTCACGGCGGAGTGGGATGCGCTTGGAAACGGCTCCGCGCTGCTCACCGGCGTGGTGGTGGCCCGCAAGGAATTTGTGGACGCCTATCCGCAGGCGACCGCCCGCTTTTTGAGCGACTATGCCGCCTCCGTGGATTGGGTGGAGGCGCATCCCGCAGACGCCGCTGCCCTCATCGGGGAGCTTGGAATCGTGGACGCAGCCGTGGCGGAAAAGGCGCTGCCCTATTGCAACATCGTCTGCATCACCGGCAGCGAGATGAAAGAAAAGCTGTCTGGATATTTGGAGGCACTCTATGAACAAGCGCCGGAATCCGTGGGCGAAGCGCTGCCCGGAGACGACTTCTATTACGGTGCGTAAAAAATCACCGCTCCGTCCGTGGGCGGTGGGCGTGTGGCTTTTGGCGTGGCAGATGGGGAGCATGGCGCTCTCCGCCGCCCTGCCTCACGGCGCCTTGCTGCTGGCGTCGCCACTGGCGGCGCTGAAGCGGCTGGCGGAGCTTTCCACTACCGCTGCGTTCTGGCAGGCGGTGGGCGGCTCTGCCGCGCACATTTTTGGCGGATTTCTATTGGCCTGCCTGTTGGCGGTGGCGCTGGCGGCGCTGGCGGCCCGGGTATCGGCGGTGCGGGAGCTGCTTTATCCGCTGGTGGCGGCTGTGAAAGCGGTCCCGGTGGTGTCCTTTGTGATTTTGGCCCTGCTGTGGCTGGACAGCCGGACGCTGCCGCTGCTGATTTCCGCGCTGATGGTTTTCCCGCCCGTTTATCTCAACGTGCTGGAGGGCATTGCCCACACGGACGAAAAACTGCTGGAGATGGCGCGGGTTTTCCATGTGCCGTTTTCCAGAACCCTTCGCTGCGTGTATCTGCCTCAGGTGCTGCCCTATTTCCGTACGGCAACGTCGCTGGGGCTGGGCCTTTGCTGGAAGGCAGGCGTAGCGGCGGAGGTCATCGGGCTGCCGGCCATGTCGCTGGGCGAGCGGCTGTACACCGCAAAGGTCTATTTCCAAACGCCGGATCTCTTTGCGTGGACGGCGGTGATCGTGGCGATTTCCGTGATTTTTGAGCGGCTATTTTTGCTGGGCATGGACGCGCTGGTGAGAAAGGCGGGACGGGGATGGAACTAATCGTGCGAAACCTGCAAAAATCCTATGGCGGCATAGCGGTTTTGCGGGACGTCTCCTTTTCCGCCGGAGCGGGCGTCACCTGCGTTATGGCGCCATCGGGAGCCGGAAAGACCACCCTTTTACGCATTTTGCTGGGGCTGGAACAGGCGGACGGCGGAACGGTGGAGGGGCTGGCGGGCAAACGCGTTGCGGCTGTGTTTCAGGAGGACCGCCTGCTGGAAACCTTCACCGCCATGGAAAATCTCCGCTTTGCGCTGGGGCCGTCTCTGGATGAAGCAGCAGCCGCCGCCCTTTTGAAACGGCTGGGTCTTGCAGGCGAGGAAACGAAGCTGGTGAGTGCCTATTCCGGCGGCATGAAGCGCCGTCTCGCACTGGCGCGGGCGCTGCTGGCACCGGCCGATGCGGTGATTTTGGACGAGCCGTTTACGGGACTGGACGGTGAAAACCGATCCCGTGCGCTTGCGTGTATTCGGGAGTACGCGGCGGGGAAGCCGGTGCTGCTGGTGACCCACGAGGCGACAGACGCGGTGGAGCTGGGCGCGCAGGCTGTGCGTTTGCCCTAAAAAAGCGCTGGAAATTTTTGGGGAATCTGCATACGAAAAAAAGACGCCATCACACGATGGCGTCTTTTTTATGTGCAAGGGGCTTGACTGTCCGGACAGGCTTTTTATATGTGCAAGGAGCTTAACCGCCCAGATAGGCTTTTTTGATCGCTGGGCTGGCCAGCAGTTCCCGCCCAGTGCCGGAGGTGACGATTTTGCCCGTCTCCAGCACATAGCCGCGGTCCGCCACGGACAGTGCGGCCTGCGCGTTTTGCTCCACCAGCAAAATGGTGGTGCCGGACTTGTGAAGCTGCTGAATGATTTCAAAGATCTGCTCCACCAGAATGGGAGCAAGGCCCATGGAGGGCTCATCCAGCATGAGCAGCTTTGGATGGCTCATCAGCGCCCGCCCCATGGCCAGCATCTGCTGTTCGCCGCCGGAGAGCGTTCCCGCCACCTGCCGCCGCCGCTCTTTCAGGCGGGGGAATTGGGCAAAGACTTTTTCCAGATCTGCGTCGATGCCGGAAGAGGGCTGTGTATATGCGCCCATCTCCAGATTTTCCTGAACGGACATCTGCAAAAAGACTCTCCGCCCCTCGGGAACCAGCGCCAGCCCACGGGAGACGATTTTGTGAGGCGGGACCTTTGCCAGATTTTCACCCAAAAAGGTGACGCATCCGGTTTTGCTGTGCAGCAATCCGGCAACTGTATTTAATGTGGTGGACTTTCCTGCGCCGTTGGCGCCGATCAAAGTGACGATCTCCCCCTGATTGACCTCAAAGGAGATGCCCTTCACGGCGTGAATGCTGCCGTAATAGACGTTGATGTCGTCCGCTTTTAAAATTGCCTCCATGCTCACGCCTCCTTCTGCTTGCCCAAGTAGGCTTCAATCACTGTGGGATTTGCCTGAATG
>CAZKMN010000079.1:4811-7972 GCA_964553905.1 uncultured Oscillibacter sp. | reverse complement strand
GGGCATCGTCAAGGGCGGCATCTGATTTAAGTGAGCGTTCCCTTCAGCAGCAGCCGAATTCCCGGGCCGTCAGGCAGTGCAAACTGTCTGGCGGCCCGGGCAATTTTTCCTCACCGTCAGGAGCAATGGAATCGCCGCCCGCCGCAATCAGCGAGGCTTTGCCCCGGCAAAGCAGGGGCATGCCCCATCCGCCCAATGGGGGAAACCCCATCCGCCCAATGGGGGAAACCCCATCCGCCCACGACGGCCCGCAGATTGATCCGTCTGTCGCAATGGAAGAAAGTTTGCGCCTCGCAGAGTTGAGGAAACCTCTCGCGCCTGTGGGGGCGCGAAAAAACTGCACGGACCGGAAAAAGAGAGGACCCGTCATCTGCCAAGGGCAGACGACGGGTCCTTTGACGTTCGATAGGTTTAGATGCGCGGGACGCTCACACACTCAGCTTCGGGCATTTGGAGAAAGCGGCCTCGTCGCAAATCACCGTCACGTCCGGGTGGAGCTGCAAGATGGACGCGGGCACGCGGGGCGTCACCGGGCCGAAAAAGCTGCGATAAACCGCCTCAGCCTTTTCCTCGCCGTTCGCCACCAGCAGCACCTTTTTCGCCTGCATGATGGCCCGCATTCCGATCGTATAGGCCCGGCGGGGCACCTCCTCTCGGGAGGAGAAAAAGCGGGTGTTGGCCTCGATGGTGCTCTCCGTCAGCTCCACACAGTGGGTGCCGCTGGCAAAGTGGTCGTCCGGCTCGTTAAAGCCGATATGCCCGTTGCGCCCGATGCCCAAAAGCTGCAAATCAATGCCGCCGCAGGCGGCGATCACGCCGTCGTACCGGGCGCATTCCCGGGCGCTGTCGGTGTCTGCGCCGTTGGGCAGGTGGATGTTGGACGGATTCATATTGATATGGTCAAACAGGTTTTCGTGCATAAATGCCCAGTAGCTCTGCTGATTTTCGATGGAAATGCCGCAATATTCGTCCAGATTGACGGAAGTGACGTGGGAGAAGTCCAGATCTCCGGCTTCGTAGCGGGCAACAAGCTGGCGGTAGGCGCCCACAGGCGTAGAGCCGGTGGCAAGGCCCAGCACGCAGTCGGGCTTGACAAGCACCTGAGACGCAAGAAGGTTGGCCGCCTGACGGCTCATGTCCTCATAGGTTTGGGTCCGAATCAGTCTTATCATGGCAAATTGCTCCTTTTTGAAGTGGGTCCCGGCTCTGCACCAGCTCTGCCGTCACCTCCGCCACAGCGGCCAATTCGTCCACAGAGGTCGTCTCTGCGCAGGAATGGCAGGCATGCATGGCGGCAGGCAGAACAACGCCGCGAATCCCGTGTGCGGCGAGCAGATGGTTGTCGCTGCCGCCAAAGGTGGTTACACTCTTTAGTTTATACCCCTTGCGGCGGCAAATGTCAAAGAAACATTGATCGCCCCATTCCATTTTTTGAGACAGCACGCCTGCAAAAAATGGCGCCATGTTCCTCTTCAAAACTGGCCTTCTCTTTTATCTTTTCTTGGTTTTGATTTCTCTGTTCAGGCGTCGCACTCCGTTTTTTCTTCCTCCAGCCGCCGGCAGCTCTCCCGCTCGATCACCGAATATTGCAGCAGGATCTCCGCGCTGAGGCCGGGACCGCTCTGCTCAAAAAGCTCCAGTGTCTTTTTTACAAACCCGTCGATGGGCTGATGGATCGTGGTCAGCGCCGGGCGGACCTTGGCCGCGATCTCCAGATCGTCATAGCCCAAAACCGACACGTCGCCCGGCACGGAGAGCCCCGCGTCATGCAGCGCCGCCATGGCTCCCACGGCGATCTCATCGCTGAAGGCAAACACCGCCGTGAAGGGCTGCTTTTGCCCCAGCGCCGTCTGGATGGCCGCATAGCCCGCCTCAAATGTCACCGGGCCGTACAGCACGGCGGAGCCCGGCATGTCCAGTCCCCGCTCCTCCATGGCCTTGCGGCTGCCCGTGAGCCGCTGAAAGCCCGCGCCGATTTTGCGCACCTCATCCGAGAGGAACAAGATGTCCCGGTGCCCCAGATCCAGCAGATAGTTCGTGCCCTCGTAGGCCGCCGCAATGTCGTTCACATGCACCATGTCCGACCCGTGGTTCAGCGCCACGCCGCCGCACATCACCGTCCGCACGCCACAATCCTGCAAATATTTTAAGATGGCGTTGTCGATCTCCTCTTCAAAATAAATGGCCCCCACCGGCTTCATCCGGCTCACCACGCCCCGGACCGTCTCCGGGGAGGTGGGATCGTAACGCAACAGCAAAAAGGTGCAGTCTCCGCGCTCCTGCTCCAAAAGCTCCTCCACCGCCCGGCGATAAAAGGCAAACCGCAGGTGGGTCAGCAGGACCAGAATCACCTTTTTTCGGTCCCGCCGCACGACCGTCCCGCAGCCCAGTACGTCAAGGGCCGTTTCAATACGGGCCGTGGCCTCCTCGCTGACGGTTTCTGTGCCGTTGAAATACCGGGACACCGTGGCCGGAGAGACGCCGGCCTCGGCGGCGATCTTTCTGGTTGTCACTTTCATGAAACGCTCCACCATTCTTTCTTGTTTCAGAAACATTTTAGAGGTGTTTTCGATAATTTGGATTATAAATACAAATGTTTTCCCTGTCAATACGACATTTTAGTCAATTTTTAATAGTTTTCTTTTCATGTTGTTTCAGAATCATTTTTAAGGTGTTGTTTCAAAGGGCGGTTTTTGCAGAAAATCGTTTCACTCGGCTTTAATTGTTGAAAAATTCTTTCTTTTATGTAAAAAGCCAAAAAAATCGCCGTTTTTTCCACAAATTTATGATTGCTGTTTTGTAGGTTTTTCCGCTATACTGATGCTGGTATGAAATTTCCGGCGGCAAAGCCGCCCTTTTGACAGGAGAAACAGTTTGAAACAAGTATCTGTATCCGCCCGGACGGACGCCCCGCTGCTGGGGCCCATCATCCGGTTTTCCGTTCCGCTGATGCTCACAGGCGTGCTCCAACTGGTCTACAACGCGGCGGACACCGTGGTGGTGGGCCGCTATGCAGGCAGCGCCAGTCTGGCCGCCGTGGGCTCCACCACGTCCCTGGTTTTCCTGCTGGTGACGCTGTTCACCGGCGTTTCCATCGGCGCAAATTATCTGGTGGCCAACGAATACGGTGCGGGGGACGAGAGCGCCGTTTTTGAAACCGT
>CAZKMN010000079.1:0-4801 GCA_964553905.1 uncultured Oscillibacter sp. | reverse complement strand
AACCGTCCACTGCGCGGCGGTTTTGAGCGTAGCGCTGGGGCTACTCGCCGGGGTTGTGGGTTTTTTTCTCTCCACGCCCCTGCTGCGGCTGACCAACACCACGCCGGAGGTGTTGCCTCTGGCCTCTCTCTATCTGCGCATCTACTTTCTGGGCATTCCCGCTCTGGTGGTCTATAATTTTGCCAGCGCCATTTTGCGCGCCGTGGGCGACACCACCCGCCCCCTTTTTTACATGCTGATTTCCGGCACGCTGAATGTGGGATTCAATCTGCTGTTTGTGGTGGTGTTTCATCTGGGCGTTGCTGGCGTGGCCATTGCCACCTCCATCAGCGAGCTGGTTTCCGCCGTGCTGGTGACGATTCGGCTTTGCACGATTGAAAGCTGCTGCCGTCTGGATCTGCGCCGCATCCGCTTTTCCTCCCGCAAGGCCCTGCGGATGATGGAAGTCGGCCTTTCCGCCGGCTTGCAGGGCATTGTTTTTTCCGTTGCCAATGTCATGATTCAATCTCAAGTGAACACCTTTGGCTCCGCAGCGATGGCGGGGTCCTCCGCCGCATCCAGTCTGGAGGGCTTCATCCACACGGCGCAAAACGCCTTTTATCAGGCGGCTATCACCTTCACCAGTCAGGCGCTGGGCGCAAAAAAGCCCCACCGGGCGCAGCGGGTTTTCGGAATCTGCATGGCGCTGACGCTGGGACTGGGACTGGTGCTGTGCGGACTGCTCCGGTGCTTTCAAACGCAGCTTCTGGGCATTTACGTCAAGCCCACGGACGCGGCCTATGCCGCCGTGATGGCCGCGGGAATCACCCGCGTTTGCTCGATCAGCCAATTCCAGTGGGTCGGCGGGCTGATGGAGACGGCCTGCGGCTCTATCCGGGGACTGGGGAAAAGTCTCAACCCCACCATCACCACGCTGGCGGGGGCCTGCGCATTGCGGATTGTCTGGATCTACACGGTCTTTGCGGCGCTGGGCACCATCCAAAGTCTCTACTGGTGCTATCCCGTCTCGTGGCTTGTGACCTTTTCGGTCCACGTGCTCTCCCTTTTGGTCTATCGAAGATCGCTTTACGCCAAGACCCTGTGAAGGAGGAATCGCCATGTCCCGTCTGTTTGATCCCCATTCTCCGCTGATGGAGCTGCTCTCCCGCGCCTTTGACCACATGGCTGTCAGTTTGCTGGCGCTCCTTTGCGCGCTGCCGGTGGTCACCGCCGGGGCCTCCGCCGCGGCGCTGTACGCCGTCAGCTCCGACGTTTCAAACGGAGGCAGCGGCGGCGCACAGGCATTCTGGCTCCACCTCCGGCAAAGCGGCAGAGCCGGGAGACTCTGGCTGACGCTGCCCGCAGCGCTGCTGGTGCTGGCGGCAGATCTGCCCATCATCGCGTCCATGAGCGGCGCTTTTCGCCTCTTTTTCGGGACAGGCGTGTCCTTTCTGGCCCTCTCTTTGCTGCTGGGCGGCGTGTTTTTCATTCCGCTGGCTGTGGCAGCGCCCAACGCCTCTTGGAAAACCCTGTGGAAACGGGCGCTGTTTTTGGGCATCGCCCGTCTTCCCCATGCGCTGGCGGTGCTGGCGGCGCTGGCGCTTCCGCCGGTGATGCTGGCGCTGTGGCCCAGGTGGTTTTTCGCGTTGGGCTTCCTCTGGATTTTTTATTATCCCGCAGCGCTGGCAGGCGGTTGGGTGCGCCTTACGAAATCCGCCCTGTGAGGCCCTCACAGGGAATTGACCCGCCGTCCTTTTCTGGGTAATTTTACCATATTTCCCAATTTTTTTCAATTTCCAGAATTCATCGACAGATTCAGACAGAATCTCCCTGTCCGCTTGTGTATGATAAAGGAAAAAAATGAGATCATTTGAGAAGCTTTCAGAAAGGATGCGCATGTTATGCAGCAAATTAAAAAAGAGTACATCGTTTTGTTCAACGCAATCACCGATGCGGAGGAAACGCTGCGCGCAACGCTGAGCGCCCTGATCGCGGCCCAGCAGCAGGCGGAGGAGCTCTATTTGGAGAGCGATTCCGACGAGGATCAACCATCCGCGTGATTCCGAGGCTTTGTTGCAAATCCCCGGGACAAGCAGGCCGATGCATGGTAGAGTGGGAAAAAACATCAGGAGGCACACATGCTGCACATCGGCTGTCACCTGTCCTCCTCCCGGGGGTTTCTGGCCATGGGCCGGGAAGCGCTGGCTCTGGGAGCGGACACTTTTCAATTTTTTACCCGCAATCCCCGGGGAAGTCGCGCCAAGGAGCTGGATTTGGAGGATGCGTCGGCTCTGGTTCGTCTGTTGCAGGAAGAGGCGTTTGCGCCCATTTTGGCCCATGCGCCCTACACGATGAATCTCTGCGGCGCAGACCCCGCCAATCGCGCCTTCGCCGCCGAGACGATGGAAGACGATCTCCGGCGCATGGAGCATGTGCCGGGGCAGCTCTATAACTTCCACCCGGGCAGCCACGTGGGGCAGGGCATGGAAACCGGCGTGGCGCTGATCGCTCAGGCGCTCAACCGCGTGTTGCGCCCCGAGCAGACCACCACCGTGCTGCTGGAGACGATGGCTGGCAAGGGCACCGAGGTAGGTGGACGGTTTGAACAGCTCCGGGACATTTTGGACCGGGTAGCGCTCTCCGACCACATGGGCGTTTGTCTGGACACCTGCCACGTCTCTGACGCGGGCTACGACCTCGTGGGCGATCTGGACGGGGTTCTGACGGAATTCGACCGCGTTGTGGGATTGAAGTATCTCAAAGCCATCCATCTCAACGACAGCAAAAACCCGCCCGGAAGCCGCAAGGATCGCCACGCATGCATTGGAGAGGGCACTTTGGGACTGGAGACGCTGGTGCGGATCGTCCGCCACAGCGCCTTGCGGGATCTGCCCTTTTGTCTGGAAACACCCAACGACGCGGACGGCTATCGCCGGGAAATTGAGTTGATGCGGCAGGCGGCAAGTTGATGCGGCAGGTAGGGAAGTTGATGCGGCAGGCGGGAAAGCCGATGCGGTAGGTAGGGAAGTTGATGCGGCAGGCGGCAGACTGATGCGGTAGGCAAGGAAACGCTTTTCAGGTGAGCAACCCTCCGGATGCCCCGCCCCCCCCGCTTATCTGGGGGCGCACGAACGCCGATGCGACAGGCGATAGACTGACGCCGCCGAAAGAGCGGCCCTTTTGAGGCGTTTTCTCCCCCCCAATTTTTGCGCCGCAAAGCTGAAAAGTCCACAAACCAGTAAAGCCGTCCCGAACGCCTTTTGGCGCTCAGGACGGCTTCTCTTTTTCAAAAACGGTTTTCCCCCGCTCACTCATAGCGCAGCGCATCGATGGGGTTCAGCGCCGCCGCTTTTTTGGCGGGCAAATACCCAAACACCACGCCGATGCCCGTGGAAATGCCGAACGCAGCCGCCACCGCCGCGCCCGTGGGCGCGATGGTCATCTGCGTCTCCAGCAGCACCGATGCCACAGTGGAACCCACGGACGAGAGCCCATAGCCCAGCAAAATACCCAGCACGCCGCCCAACGCCGAGGTGGTAGCCGCCTCGATGACAAACTGCTGCATGATGGAGCGCTCCTTGGCCCCCAGCGCCTTGCGAATGCCGATCTCCCGGGTCCGCTCCGTCACGGAGACGAGCATGATATTCATGATGCCGATGCCGCCCACCACCAGCGAGATGGCGGCAATCGCCGCCAGAATGGAGATGAGGACGTTAATCATGGAATTCATGGTGTCCAGCATCTCCGCCATGCTGATGACGGCATAGGCGTCCTCATCGTCAAAGACGTCGTACAACGCGTCTTCTACCAGCGTTTTGCACGCCGCCGCCTGATCTTCATCCACCACGGTGATGAGGTAGCTGCCGATGGAGCCGGTGCTGCTGAGCCGAGCCGCCGTGGAATAGGGGAGAAGCACGCAGTCATCGGTGCCGCCCTCTTCCATGTCGTCCGTCTCCTGCGCCAAAACGCCCACAATGGTCATCTGCCGACCGCCCAGCTTCAGCGTCTGGCCCACGGCGTTTCCGGCGTAGTATGCCTCGTTGAGATAGCTGCCGATGACGCAGACATTTTTTCGCTGCGCCACATCCACATAGTCCAGTCCCCGGCCCCGGGCGATGTCGTAGTCCTTCATGGAAGCATACGCCTCGCTGATGCCGGTGACCGTGGTAGAAGAGGCCGTCTCGGTTCCGATCTTCACGGTGGCATTCATGGTGACGGTGGGGGAGACGGCGGCCAGCATGTGGCTGTTTTCCGCCACCAGATCGTACATCTGCTCCACCGACACGCTGCGGGAGCTCCCCCGGCCCATAATCATGACATTGAGGGTGTTGGTGCCCATGTCGGAGAAGCTGTCTTTCATATAGGTCTGCATACCGTTGCCAAGGCCCACGATTACAATGACCGCCGTCACGCCGATGACAATGCCCAGCATGGTGAGAAAGGTCCGCATTTTGCTGCCCCTGATATTTTTCAGGGCCAGACGAAAGGATTCCGCAAAGCTCATGCCAGCTCCCTCCTTCCGATCCGCTCAGGGGTGACCACGGCCTCCGGCGCGGTGGCCTCCCCGTCGTAAATCACCCGTCCGTCCTCCAGACGGATGATGCGCTGGGCCTGCACCGCAATGGAATTATCGTGGGTGATGAGCACCACGGTGTTGCCCGCGTCATGTAGCCCTTGCAGCAGGGAGAGGACCTCCCGTCCGGTGTGGGAATCCAGCGCGCCGGTGGGCTCATCCGCCAGAATGACCGCAGGCTTGCCCACCAGCGCCCGGGCGATGGACACCCGCTGCTGCTGTCCGCCGGAGAGCTGCGCGGGGCGGTTA
>CAZKMN010000078.1:0-8066 GCA_964553905.1 uncultured Oscillibacter sp. | reverse complement strand
ATTGTGGTTGAGCTGCACGGAGCTGCTGTACGTCGTGTAATAGCGGATATCGCCGGCGCTCTTTGTGCTGACGTTTCTCTCGGAGCGGATGGTCAGCTCGCCGTCCACATATTTGCTGCTATCGTAGCAGGCGCGGAACTTCATGGTGACGACCCCGTCAAAATCGTCGTCCGCCACAAAGGTCAGGTCGTCCAAAGGATAGTCGCCGTAGCTGTCGCTGCTGTAATAGAACTTGAGATCGTTCAGATCGCTCTTGGAAAATTCCTCTTCATGACGCCCGTCGTAGTCGTAATAGAGAACGCCGTTAGAGGATTTGTAGGAATTATCGGGCGTGAATGTCACATAGCGAAGGCTGTTGCTGTATTCCTCTTTGAAAAACTGGTAGAAATCGCCGTCGTCGAGATCGACTTCCTCGCCGGGCTCCACGGTGTAGTCGATATCGCCCTTGTCGCTGTCGGAATCCACATCGCCAATCTCAATTCGCAGTGTGCCGTCCAGCTTCTTGCTGTCGCCGTAAAGCGTAAATTCCAGCGTGACGACTTCGCCGTCGGCGTCGTCATCGGCGACAAAGGTCAGTTGGCTGATGAGATAGTCGTCGGATTTGTAGTAAAAATCGTAGTCATCCACATCGCTGCGGTCAAATTCCTCTTCCTGACTGCCCTTGTAATCGTGATACAGCACGCCGTTGCTGGACTTTAACGAGGAATCCGCCTCAAAGGTGACATAGCGGAAGGTGTCGCTGCTGTACGAGTCTTCAAACAGCTCCCGGAAATCGGAGCGGTCAAAGTCAATGCTGTCGCCGGCGTCCACTTCGTAGACAATGTCGGCCTTGCTGGAGGCGTGTTTGCCGATCTCAATTTCCAGAGTGCCGTCCAGTTCTTCGTCCCGCCCGTAGAGCGTGAATTCCAGAGAGACCGTCTTGTCGTCTGCGCCGCTGTCGGCAACAAACGTCAGGTTATCAATGAGATAATCATCGGATTTGTAGTAAAAATCGTAATCGTCCACATCGCTGCGGGTAAAGGAGATCTGATCGCTTTTTCCGTAGTTGTGGTACAGCACGCCGTTGCTGGACTTTAACGAGGAATCCGCCTCAAAGGTGACATAGCGGAAAGAGTCGTCGGAAAAGGCGTCGTCAAACAGCTCCTTGAAATCCGAGCGGTCAAAGGTCAGCTTTTCGCCCGGCTTGACGGTGTAAGTCAGGCTGGTGCCCGAGACGGTGTACAGGGCATAATACGTGGTGCTGGCGGTGACCACGGTGCTGGCCACAGCCGAAGAGGTCAGATAGGCCTGCCCGGTGTACAGGGCGGAGGAGCCGGGGTTGCTGGTGGTCCAGCCCTTGAAGGTATAGGTTTTCCCGCTGACGCTCTTGGAGGGCGTGCCGGGATTGTTGGGCGTTTTGCCACGGATGACGTTGCTTTGGGTCTTATAGACGTCGGAGCCGTTGCGGAACGTGACGCTCACATAGGCGCTGCCCATGTCATAGCCACAGGTGTCGCACTTGCCGTTGAGATCCTTGTCGATATGACCGCCCTCGTTGGCGCGGTAGCCGCACACACTGCACTGCTCCCAGTGGCTGGAGGAATCCTTTTGCAGAGCTGTGGTAAAGCTATGGGCCTGATGCGCGGTCTGAGCGCCGCAATCCGAGCACTTTTTCCAGTGGGCGGAGGCGTCCGTTTCATAGGCGCTGGGGAACGTATGCTTGGCGGTTTGCACCTTGTTGCAGCCGCTGATGAGGCATTTGCGCTGGTGAGTGGCGTCATCCACCTTAATCCAGTTGTTGTCCCAAGAATCCGCGCCGTCTGCACAGTCCACTGCCATCGCATACGGGACCATCCCCACCAGCAGGACCAAAGTCAATGCAAAAGCCGATAGTTTCTTACTCCATGCTCTCTTCATATGTTCCCTCCATTTGAATCCGCGCGCGAGCGCATACTTTCTTCCTACTTGTACCATAGCGGAAAAGCGCCTTGTAATCATGAACAAACTATGAACAAACCGAAAGAGACTGCCTGTTTTTCCTCAATTTTTTGCAAAGATTTTTTCACTTTGGGACCGCTGTTACCGCTGCTGGGGCAGCAGGGCTCCTGCCCAGACCCTTTTCACCCTGATTTTGTGGAAATGACAGGCGGTTTTGCACGTTTTTCTTTACAAAAAGCAATTCTTTCGTTATAATACTATGGCTAATGAAATTCGAGGAATGGAGAACCGCCATGGCTTTGATCGAATATGACGACTATAAACAGAAGCTGCGGGATTTAGAACCGGAGCTTGAAAAGCTGTCCGCTGCGCTGGACGTGGAAAGCGCCCGGCAGGAGGCCGCCCGTCTGGAAGATGAGACGGCGCAGGATGGATTTTGGAACGATTTGGAGCGCTCTCAAAAGGTGCAGCAGCGGCTCAAGCAGCTGCAAAACAAGGTTGCCCATCAGCAAAAGCTGGTGAACCAGTGGGAGGACTTGACCGCCCTTTGCGAAATGGGGCAGGAGGCGGACGATGAGGAGCTGCTGGAGGAGCTGAAGACCGGCTATTCCGCGCTGGAGGAAAAGATCGAGGAGACCCGGATGACCACGCTGCTCTCCGGCGAGTACGACAACAGCAACGCGATTTTGGCGTTTCACTCCGGCGCCGGCGGCACCGAGGCGCAGGACTGGACCCAGATGCTCTACCGCATGTATACCCGCTGGGCCGAGCGCCACGGTTTTGAGTGGAAAACGCTGGACTATGAAGACGGCGACGAGGCCGGCATCAAGTCCGCCACGATCTCTATCGAGGGCGAAAACGCCTACGGTCTGCTCAAGAGTGAAAACGGCGTGCACCGGCTGGTGCGCGTGTCCCCGTTCGACGCCAACGCCCGCCGTCAGACCTCGTTTGCCGCGATAGAGGTCATGCCCGAGCTGGAGGACGACGGATCCATTGAGATTCGGGATGAGGATATCGAAATGCAGGTCTACCGCGCTTCCGGCGCCGGTGGTCAGCACGTCAACAAGACCTCCTCCGCCGTCCGCCTGATCCATAAGCCCACGGGCATTGTGGTGGCCAGCCAGCAGGAGCGCAGCCAGTTCCAGAACAAGGACAACTGCATGAAGATGCTGCGGGCCAAGCTGGCAGAGCTCAAAGCACAGCAGCATGCGGAAAAAGTCTCTGACATCAAGGGCGTGCAGATGAAGATCGAGTGGGGCAGCCAGATTCGCTCCTATGTGTTCATGCCCTATCAGATGGTCAAGGATACCCGCACGTCCTATGAGACGGGCAATATTGATAACGTCATGGACGGCGATCTGGATGGATTTTTGAATGCGTATCTGACCCAGCTTGCCACCGGGGATTTGAAGAAATAAGAGAGCAAAAGCCGTCCCTCGCCGCAAAGCGGCGTCTGGAAGAATGAAAATAGAAATGCACTGAAAAAAGGCGCGGCGCACAGGCCGCGTTCTTTTTCTCTTGCGCTCGCGCAGGAATATGGAAAGGACCAAACCCATGCAAAAGAAGAACCCAGCAACTCCCGCAACCGGCCGGGAAAACAAGATGGGCGTACTGCCTATCGGTCGCCTGCTGGCCGGAATGGCCATCCCCATGATGATCTCCATGCTGGTGCAGGCGTTTTACAATGTGGTGGACAGCATTTTCGTGGCGCGCTTGAGCGAGAATGCGCTCAATGCGGTGTCTCTGGCGTTTCCGCTGCAAAACCTGATGATTGCCGTGGGCGGCGGCACCGCCATGGGCATCAACGCCCTGCTGTCCCGCTCCTTGGGAGAAAAACGGCAGGAGGTGGCCGACCAGACCGCCAACACCGGCGTGTTTCTCACCATTTGCAGCGCGCTTGTGTTTGCCGCGGCAGGACTGACGCTGGCGCATCCGTTTTTTCTGGCCCAGACCACCTCGCAGGAAATTGTGGACTACGGCACGTCCTACGCCGCCATCTGCATGGTGGGCTCCATCGGTATTTTCAGCCAGTTTTGCTTTGAGCGACTGCTGCAATCCACCGGTCGCACCACGCTTTCCATGGTCACCCAGCTCACCGGCGCGGTCGTGAACATCATTTTGGACCCGATTTTGATTTTCGGCTTACTGGGCGCGCCGCGCATGGAGGTGGCGGGAGCCGCCGTTGCAACCGTGGCGGGACAGCTTGTGGGCGCGGTGCTGGGTGTGGCGCTGAATCTGAAATATAACCCCGATATCCACCTCTCCATCCGAAAAATCCGCTGGAACGGCAAGATTGCTGGGGAAATTTACCGGGTGGGACTGCCCTCCATCGTCGTGCAGTCCATCGGCTCGATCATGATTTTTGGGCTGAATCAGATTTTGATTGCGTTCACCACCACGGCTACGGCGGTGTTCGGGGCCTATTTCAAGCTGCAAAGCTTCATTTTCATGCCCATATTTGGCCTGAACAACGGCATGGTGCCCATCATTGCGTATAACTACGGCGCTGGACGCATGGATCGGGTGAAACGGACGGTGCGGCTGACGATTTTTGCCGCCATGAGCATGATGGCGTTGGGCTTTGCTGCGTTCCAGTTGATTCCCGGCGAGCTTTTGCACCTTTTTGAAGCGTCCGAGACGATGCTCGCCATCGGCATTACCGCCCTGCGGATCATCAGTCTTCACTTCGTGCTGGCAGGCTTTTGCATCATCGCCGGATCGGTCTGTCAGGCCATCGGAAACCCGTTTTACAGTCTGGCCGTCTCCGTCTGCCGGCAATTGCTGGTGCTGCTTCCGGCGGCGTGGCTGCTGGCGCAGAGCGGGCGGCTGGAGCTGGTGTGGTTCGCATTTCCCATCGCCGAGCTCTTTTCCCTGACGCTGAGCATCATCTTTTTGCGGCGCACAATGCGCGCTGCACAGGCAAATATTCAGGCGCGCACAGAAACCAGCGGAGCATCCTGAGACACAAAGCCCCACAGATCGAACACGATCTGTGGGGCTTTTCAACGGGGAAATTTCAGTGGCTGGCGAGGATCAAGGCCCGGGACAGCCGGCGCTGGATCACATCGCCCTGCGGGGGCATGGTGAGGACGTCGTGGACGTTCAATTCCAGCGCCTTGCGGAACTGCTGCATGTCGCCGTCCTGACAGACCGCCAGAATAGGGATCTGCGTTCCACCGCCCTGCGTGAGAAGGTACTGGTAAGCGTCCGCAGGATCAAAGGAGGTCTTTTGACGCATATCGAGACAAATGACGTGGATGCGATGCCCGTAGAGGTCAAACGCCTTTTGCAGCTGCGTCAGGCCAGCAATGCGGGCAAACGACACGCTGTTGCCGTAGGCCAGCGCGATAGAGGGGTAGAGCTGAGGGTCCTCCCCGCAGACCAGCACGATGGGTTTGTCATCGTCGGAAATGGGCGGGACCTGCTCCCCGTAGATCACGGCTTTACCCTTACCGGTGTTTTTGGCTTCGTACAGAGCCTGATCTGCCCGGGCAAAGAGCGTGTCGAACGTGTCCGTGGGCATACTGAACGCAAGGCCCACGCTGATGCTGGCGTCCATATTGTGGCACTTGGCGCAGGTGAACGCCACGGATTTGATGATTTCAGAGGCTTTGCGCCGGGCCACCTCCTGATTGGAAAGCCCGGAGAGCAGCACGACAAATTCGTCGCCGCCAAAGCGCCCCAGCACGTCCGTTTTGCGGAACGTGCTGACCAGCTCCTCAGCCACGCAGCCGATCACCGAGTCGCCGGAGAGATGGCCAAAGTTGTCGTTGATCTGCTTGAAGTCGTCGATGTCAATGACCAGCAGGGCTTTGGGCTCCTCCGGCAGCAGCGTCAAAAGGCGGGTGCTGATCTCCCGGAAAGCGGTTTTGTTCAAAAGAGACGTCTCACTGTCCCGCTCCGAGAGATATTGGAAGCTGGTCTCCACGCTGTCAAACTGCGAGGTCTGCCGGCTGATTTCCATGACGTGCTGGATGCGGGCCTGCACGACCTCCCGCACCAAGGGCTTTGTGAGGTAGTCGTAGGCGCCATATTGGAAAGCCTGCACCTGATCCTGCGTTTGGTCGTTGGCTGTAATCATGATTTTGGGGATGGATTGCAAAGCGGTGCTCATCTGGCAATAGAGCAGAAAATCCAGTCCCGTCATACCGGGCATGATGTTGTCCACCAGAATCAGGCGGACCTTGCCCTTGTTCCGCTTGAGGTAGGCCAGTCCCGCCTCGGCGCTGTCGCAGCAGTGGACGTGGTACTGCCCGCCGAAATACTCCTGCAAAAGCGCCCATTCCATCTCGTCATCGTCGATGACGAGAATGGTGACATTGTGTTTGGGAGAGAGGGCTTCCACCACTGCGGCGGGGGATTGAGCGCTCTCCCGACCGAGAGTGACATAGTCCCTGGTGTAGTCCTCCAGCGGCATAGGCGCGGCGTAGTAGTAACCCTGCACGCAGTCGCAGCCGGTGCCCTCCAGAAAATCGCGCTGCTTGCGGGTTTCAACGCCCTCCACCACCACGTTCATGCCAATCCAGTTGACCATTTTGATGACAGAGGCCAAAATAATTTCGCCCTTTTCCATCTCGTGCTGAACCGGGAGAAATTTCATGTCCACTTTCAAAATGTCGACTTCAATTTCCTTGAGCATGTTCAGCGAGGAATATCCGCTGCCGAAATCGTCCATCAAGAGGGTGAAGCCGGCGGCGCGCAGAGCGTGAATTGTCTCTCGCATGAGATCGGGGTTGGTCATGTAGGCGCTCTCCGTGACCTCCAGTTGCAAAAGCGTGGTGGGCAGGCGATAGCGCTGGACCAGCTCCAGCATCACATCCACCAGCTGAGGGTTGTAAAGGCTCACCCGGGAGACGTTCACGGACACCGGATCGGGGTCCATGCCTCTGTCAATCCAATCCCGCAAAATGCGGCAGACCTGCTCCCATACGTAGCGGTCCAGACGGGCGATAAAGCCGTTGCGCTCAAAAATGGGGATAAAAGCCCCCGGGGAAATCAGCCCGCGCACAGGATGCTGCCAGCGTACCAGCGCCTCGGCGCCGCAGGCGCGGTCTGTGGAGAGGCGGAATTTGGGCTGGAAATAGATCTTGAACTGCTGCTCCGTCAAAGCGGACTGCATGTCGTTGGTGATGGCGATCTCGTCCGCCATCTTCAGCCCGGTGGCCTCGTCGTAAAAGCCCAGATGAATGGCATATTGGTTTTTGCATTTCTGCGTGCCCATGGAGGCGCGGAAAAAGAGGTCCTCTACCTCGGTCTTTGGCCCGTCCACCAGACACGCGCCCACAGAGACCTCCAGAAGATAATCGTGGCGGTAATCGGCCAGCTTTTGCTGAATGCCATTTACCCAGGCGGACAGGGTGTCCCGGTCGCCCTCAAAGGGGACGCAGGCGCAAAAAATGTCGGCGTTCATCCGCCCAAAGGTGCACACCGGGAAGCTGGAGGCGGCATCCTGCAAAAGCGCCGCCAGATACTTTAAAAGCTCGTCTCCGGCGGCCTCTCCAAACGAGGCGTTGAAAAGGGAAAAGCGGTCCACGTCCAGCCGCAAAAAAACAAAACGCAGGTGGGGGTATGACGCGAGCATCTCCTTGGTGGCGGAAAACAGCTTTCCCCGGTTATAAACGCCGGTCAGAGCGTCATGCTGGGCCAGATACCGCATCTTTTCATAAAAGGCGATCTGGCTGCGGGCGATGGCGTTTTTCAAACGGCTGAGCAAGACCCGGGCGTTAAGGGGCTTGGTCACAAAGTCCCACGCCCCGGCGTCCAGCGCTTTTTGCTCGGACTGGGGCGTCGTCTCTCCGGTCATGATGATAATGGGCAGATCGGTGAGCTGGGCCTGCCGGATCTTTTCCATCAGCGCATAGCCGTCCATCACCGGCATCACGATGTCCAGCAGCACGGCGGAGATGCTGTTTTCCTTGCGAGAGAGCAGATCCCACGCCACGGCGCCGTTTTCGGCCTCCAGCACGCGATAACTCTCGGAGAGGAGCTTGTTTAAAATCTTGCGGTTGACAGGTTCGTCTTCCACAACCAGAACTGTTTGCTTGATCTCCATGGGTGGCCGCTCCCCCCTTTTTGTTTCTGTAACAGCGGCAAAAAGCTACCGCATTTTCTACGTATAGTGTATCTCCCACAGGGCGTAAAAGCAAGAA